>JAJYIC010000115.1 GCA_021790295.1 Pseudomonadota bacterium
CTCCTTGCCGTCGAGGAATTCTGCCATTACGTCGTCGTCGAGCTCCACGATCCGTTCCACGAGTTCGTTGCGGTATTTCTTCGCCTCATCGAGAAGGTTCGCGGGGATGTCGTACGCGACGACGTCCTTGCCCATTTCGCCTTCGAACTTGTACGCCTTCATCGAAAGGAGGTCGATCACGCCCTCGAACTGATCCTCGGCGCCTCCCGCGACCCGACCTTTGGCCCGGTGGTGACGGTCGGGCTCGGCGGGATTTATGTCGAGGTTTTGCGCGATATCACCCATCGCCTGGCGCCGATCGGGCATGAGGAGGCCGAGGCGATGCTGCGCGAACTCTCCGGCTATCCGCTTTTGACCGGAGCGAGAGCTTTGCCGCCGCGCGACACTCACGCGGTCGGCGACCTTCTCGTCCGCCTCTCCTGGCTCGCGCGCGATCTCGAAGAGGAGATCGCCGAACTCGACATCAACCCTCTTTGCGTTCTCGAAAAAGGACGCGGCGCGCGCGTCCTCGACGCGCTTGTCGTCCGCGCCGAGCCGGCCCTTTCCTAGCCCGCAATTCTCACACTGGGCGCGGGCTAACCCCGGCCGGCGGCAAGGGCCGCGCGCGCATCGAGGGCGTTTGTCGCGCTGAAGGCGCGATCGACCGCCCGGCGCCGGCGTTCGAGTATCCAGCCTTTCATGCGGCGGAAGGCTTCGCGCGGCTTTGCCGCGAGGAAAAGGGCGCGCGCCTCGGCCTCCGACTGCAAGGCTTCAGCCGGGACGACCGCGGCAAGAAGCCCAAGCCGCAAGGCTTCGCCAGCAGGCATGCGCCGCCCGGTGAGCGCGAGATCGTTCGCCACCGCGTCGCCGAGGCGGATCGCAATGAGGGCGTGGGCGAGAAAGGTCGGAATGCCGATGTCGATCTCGGGCAGCGTCAGTTCCGCATGCTCTGCGGCGACAATCAGGTCGGCGTGGAGTGCAAGCATCAGCCCGGCGCCGCTGGCGATGCCGTTGAGCGCGACGACGAGAGGCTTGTCGAACGCAAGAAACGCGCCGGTGTAAGCCTGCGTGTTGCGCCGCCTTTGCTCGTGAAGCGCCTTCGGGTCGAGGCCGTCGGGGTTCTTGATGTCGGCGCCGCCGGAAAAGACGCGCCCGCCCGTTCCGGTCAAAACGACGGCGCCGATCTCCTCTTCGGCTTGGGCCTCGGCGAGGCCTTTCACCAAAGCCTCGACGACTTCCCGGTTGATCGCGTTCGCCGAACCTGGGCGGTTGAGGCAAAGGCGCAGGATTTTCCCTTTCCGTTCGGCCAAAACCGGGGGCTCGCTTGCTGTCATCTCCCCTCCTTTTTTGCGCGCCCCGCCTAGCGGAACAGGTTGCGCGCGATCTGCAGGCGTTGGATTTCCGACGTCCCTTCGCCGATGCGGAACGCGCGCGCGTCGCGGAACATCCGCTCGATCGGGAAGTCGCAGGAATAACCGGCCGCGCCGAACATCTGCAGCACCTTGTCGGCGGCGCGAAAGGCCGTTTCGGCGGCGTAATACTTGGCCCTCGAAGCGGCGATGCGCATGTCCGGCTGTTTTCTGTCGACCGCATCCGCGGCGGCGTAGACGAGAAGATGCGAGGCCGCCAGTTCGCAATCGATGTCGGCGAGGGTGAACTGGATGCCTTCGTGGTCGGCGAGCCTTTTGCCGAAGGTCTTGCGTTCGACGGCATATCTGCGCGCGTGATCGAGAAGCTCTTCGGTAAAGCCGACATAGATGCCGCCGAGATGGATGCGCGTCTCGTTGATCGCCTTCATGATGAGTTCGAACCCGCCGTTGACCTCGCCGATGATGCAGCCGTCCTGCACCTTGCAGTCTTCGAGCGAGAATTGGCAGAAATGCGACCCCCGCCAACCCATCTTCTTGATGTTGCGCAGGAAATGGAAACCCGGGTTGTCGCGCTCGACGATGAAAAGGGTAAAGCGGCCGCGCAAGGACGCCGCGGGATCGGTGACCGCGACGATGATCAGATAGTCGGTGATATCGGCGTTCGAGACGAAACATTTCCCGCCGTTCAAAACCCAGCCTCCAGCGGTTCTTTGCGCGCGCGTCTTCATGGCGCCGATATCCGAACCCGCGTCGGGTTCGGTCACCGCGTAATGGACGAGCTTTTCCGCTTTGATCAGAGGATCGAGAAACCACTGGCGCTGGTCGGGCCGGCAATAGGTGAGAAGGGCCGGAAGATAGCCTGCGGTGCGGCTGAGGGGGATGGTGGTGCGGCCGAGTTCTTCGGCGACGACCACTTGCGCGAGCATGTTGAGGCCGCCGCCGCCGATTTCCGCCGGCAGGTTGTGGGCGTAAAGCCCGAGTTCGACGGCGCGCGCGCGCAAGGCCTTCCCCACCTCGGGATCGATCCGGTCGTGCTCTTCAACTTCGCGTTCGAGAGGCCGCAAATCCTTGTCGACAAATCCTCGCACCGTGCGGCGAAGGATGAGGATCTCTTCGGGGAAAGTGAAATCCATGGCGCCGGCTCCTCCTCGTTTCTTGTTTGTGAGCTTCTGCCCTCGCCTTGCTTGATGGCGAGCACGCTCCAAACCGGGCCCCGAAGACGTTGCCGGGGCGGGGGCGCGAACGCTAAAAGCGCCGCAACCGCCGGACTTTGATCTGGATCAAAAAGGAAAGCGGAGCGGTTGAAACCGCGGCGCTGCGGCCATACCCTTTGCCGCCGCCTCGCACAAGGTAATTGCGAGGGCGGAAGCCGAGCGGGGTGATGCGATGAGAGAGACGACATCGAAGCGCGCGCATCTCATAACCGGGGGTTTTCCTCCCGGTTCGAGCGCCGGGCATGACCATGATTATGCCCGCCTCTCCCTTTTGCGGCTGTTCGCCGAAAGCGAGGTTGCGGCCTTTGTCGCCAATGATTTTGCCGACATCGAACGGTGGCTTCCGCTCTGCCGGTTTCTCGTCACCTATGTGGCCGGCCCTTATCCGGATGCGGGCGAGTGCCGCGCCATAAGGCGCTGGCTCGAAGAGGGCGGGCGCTGGCTCGCGCTTCATGGGACGAGCGGCGGGCGCGCCGTGAGAGTGGAGGGCCTGCGCCAGCGCCGCACCGTCAAAAGCGAGCACCACGCCCTTCTCGGCAGCTTTTTCCTCACCCATCCGCCGATCTGCACAATCCGGGTCGAGGTGAAAGCCCCCGATCACCCTTTGACGCGAGGGCTCGGCGGCTCTTTCGAGGTCGAGGACGAGCCTTATTTTATAGAGTTGGAAGATCCCGGTTCGACGCGCATCCTTCTCACCGCAGACTACGGGGAAAGCGCCTCCTCTTCGGCCGTCGGCGCCCTTTACGGCAAGGACACCTCGCTCCAGCCCAACGGCAGGACCCGCGTTCTCGGTTATAGCCGGGAGGTCGGCAAAGGGGCGGTCGCCTATTGTGCTCTGGGCCACTGCCACAATCCCGCGATCCGGGAGGGACGGGCGATGGATCCGCGCGAGGGGACGCTCTCCTCCTTTCGCGGATCGTGGGAGAAAGGCGCTTTTATCGCCTTCTTGCGCAACGCCGTCTCTTGGGGTGTGGGCGCCTGATCGGGGCGCGGCGTTGCGCTGAGCGGGCTTTTGCCCCGGCCTCAGGGGCTTCCGCGCGATTGACGCAGATCAAAGCGAAGAACAGCGGGTGGAGCATCATGGCCGCTCTTTTCGAGCTTGTCGCAAAGGTGCCTCATGGGAAGCCCCGCCGCAGCGAGCCTACCCGCTTCTTCGCCCGTGCCGAGCTTTCGCGCGCGCGTTTTGGAGCGTTTGCGTTTGTGGTTCGAGAGGCGCCGCTGGATAGGGGAGTTGCGCGGCGCCTGCGCGCTTTCCCGTTTTGAGGCGCTCCTCGAGGATGCGGCATTGAGCCGCGCCGATGTCGGGGCGTTGATCGAGGCTCCTGCGGACGCCGGCAGGCAATTCGAAGCCTTGGCCGCGGCGCTGGGGGTCGATGTCAGCCGATTCCATCCGCAAGTGTTGCGCGAGGCGGTTCGGGTTTGCGTGCGTTGCCAACACCGCGGGCCCTGCAAACGCCGGCTTCGCGCCGGCGGCGCGATCGAGGGCGAAGGGTGGCGCTGCCCGAACGCCGCGTTGTTCGAGCGCTGAAAGGCTGCCTTTAAGGCGCTGCGGATCCCCGAAAAGAGCAAGAGGGTCTATTTTTTTCGCCGGCGCCGCCCTCCGAGGGGCGAAGGTGCCGCGGGGCTTCGGCCTGCGCGTCACCGCCGAGGGTATCCGGGCATTCCTCTTGGACTACCCTATCCGGCGGCGGCAATCCCGCTCGACGATCGCAACCTCCCCGACGGGTCGAGACGCGGTGAATACGATCGCCGACGCGGGGGAGTGGCGCGCGGCCTTGGGTTCGCTTGGTCTGCCGAAACCGCGGGGCACGATGGTGCTGACGCCAATTGGGTCTTTCCTCGGGGTGTTGTAAAAAATTCGCGGGAAAGGGTTCGAGATCGGGCTGACGGGAGAAGGATCGGAGAGCGCGCAAAGGAGTTGGCGATGGCCGATGTCAGGAATGTCTTCGTCCTCATGCTCGAAAACCGATCCTTCGATCACATGCTCGGCTTTTCGGCCATTACCGGCTTCGATGCGGCTACGGGGGCGCCGACCGCCATCGACGGGCTCGACGGAACGGAATCGAACGAGTACCGGGGGCAGACCTACACCGTCACTCATCCGGCGCCCGATACGATGCCGGTCGACCCCGGTCACGAATTTCTCGATGTGCTGATAGAACTCTGCGGGCCGGGCGCCCTCTACGCTCCCGGCGCCCCTTATCCGCCGATCACCAGCAGCGGTTTTGTCGCCGATTACGTCGAGTCTCCCTCGCCGGAAGAGGGGAAGGCTTCCGGCAATTATGGCGACATCATGCGCTCTCTCTCGCCCGAGCAGCTTCCGGTTCTGAACGCCTTGGCGCGCGAGTTCGCCGCCTGCGACCATTGGCACTCGTCGATGCCGGGCCCGACCTGGCCCAATCGCTTTTTCGTGCACGCCGGATCATCCGGCGGCCTCGACGACAGCCCGACCAACGAGGAGATGTTCCTCTGGGAGACGCTGCGCGGTTTCGAGTTCAAGAACGGGACGGTTTTCGACGCCCTCGCCGAAAAATCCGCGACGCCTTGGCGGATCTATACCGGCGCCGACTTTCCCAATGTCGCAGCGCTCAAAGGCATCCATCAACCGCAACTTTTTCCGTTCAATGATTTCACCAAGGACGTCGAAAACCCGGCCTATCCCTGGCTTTACACATTCATCGAACCCAATTACGGCGACATCCTCAACGGCACCTACGAAGGAGGAACTTCACAACATCCGTGCGATGGTGTTGCTCACGGCGAAGCGCTGATCAAAACGGTCTATGAATCGATCCGTAAATCGCCGCACTGGAACAAAAGCCTCTTGATCCTCACCTGGGACGAGCACGGCGGATTTTATGATCATGTGGCGCCGCCATCCGCCGTTGCGCCGGGAGACGCGGGACCCGGCTCGACCTACAACAAGCACGGTTTCACTTTCGAACGGTTGGGAGTGCGTGTTCCAGCCGTCGTCGTCTCGCCATGGATCCCGCGAAATCGCATCGACCACGCGCTTTATGACCACGCTTCGGTTCCGGCGACGCTGAGGCAGCTTTTTGGCATCCCGGCCCTGACGAACCGCGACGCCTCTGCCCGCGACGTCACGCCGCTTTTGTCGCTTGCGACAGCAAGAGCCGACGCACCGATGACCCTGCCCGATCCGGCAGTTCCAGCGGCGCCTCTCCTCGCCCGGCGCGCGCTTCCTGGTAAAGACAGCGTCAATAGCCGAAGCTTGCCGGGTTTCCTCAATCTCGCGATGCGCCGCGACATCGCGATCTCCGGCCCCGCAGCGCAACCTGCAATCCTCTCTCGGGTGCGGGCGATAAAAACGCGCGGCGAGGCGGCACAATATATCCAGCAGGTACAAGCGAAGATGCGGGCTGCCGGCCAATCCCTGGCATAGAACCTTGGGCGCGGAACGCGCTCCTCTCCCAAGCGTGGGAGTAGCCGCTGCTGGCTCTCTGAGGCGCGCGGTCCGGCTAGGTTATCGCCCGGAGAGCGGGATGACTTTCGCCGCAAACCATTGCAGGCGCTCGACGCTCTCCCTAATCGATTGGCCGCGGCAATCGACAATCAATTCGTCGACGCCGATCGCCCCGAAACTTCGAATATCGCCGGCGATCTCTTCCGCCCTCCCGGAGAAAGGCCGGCGGGACCCGTCAGGAGAGGGAACGCCGGCGTCATAAAGCGGCGCCTTGTAGGAGATCGAAAGCGCCGAAAAGTCGCGCCCTTCGGCCTGCGTCAGTTCTTTCAACGTATCGAGATGGACGCGCATCTCCTGTGCGGGCAAAGGCACGGCGGCGATGCCGCCGACCGGGTGCCAGCCGTCGCCATGCCGGGCCGCGCGCCGAAGCGCCGCGCGGGAATGCCCGCCGACCCAGATCGGCGGGTGCGGCTTTTGCAGCGGCAAGGGTTCGCAGCGGATATCAGAGTAGCGGTAAAAACGGCCATTAAAACTCGCGGGCGACTTTGACCAGAGCTGCTTCAGGATCGCGATCCATTCGTCGGTCACCGCGCCCCGGGCCTCGAAGGCGGGGCTTTGGAGCGCCTCGAATTCCTCTTTGAGCCAGCCGGCGCCGACCCCCAAGGTCAGCCGGCCGCCGGAGAGGACGTCGAGCGAAGCCGCCATCTTCGCCGTCAGCACCGGATTGCGATAAGGCAGAACCAGCACGGAAGTGACAAGCCGCAGGCGCTCCGTGGCGCCGGCCACGACCCCGAGGATCGAGAAAGTCTCGAGCGCGTCGCCTGCGCTCGGGTGCTTGCCGTCGACCGTATAGGGATAGATGGACCGGCTCTCGACCGGGAAGACGATGTGGTCCGCGATCATCGCCGAAGAAAAGCCCGCCCGCTCGCCTTCGCGCGCGAGAGTGAGAATGCCTTCGCGCGTCGCGGTCGGGCCGCGGGTCGGGAGATAAAAGCCGTAGCGCATTCGGGTGGCTCCTTATGTGACCGCTCCCGTTTTCATCCGATCGAGAGGCTGCGGCGCTGCGAACGCCGAGCCTTTTCCGCCGCCGCCCGGTTTGGAGTCGCCTCGCCGCCGGGCGACCCCGGCAAGCCAAAGGCGTCACGCGATGGGCGACCTCAGGAGCCGCGACAGTTCGTCCAGGTCTTCAATTTGGTCGAGATCGCGGACGATCGCGGCGATCCGCTCCGCCGCAGGCGGATCCACCGATTTCCCTGCAAGGCTCCGATATTTTGCATCGAGTTCGTCGGCCGTCATCGGGTCTTCGGGGCTTCCCTTGCGGTAGAGCACTTCGACCTCGTAGCGCGCCCCGTTTCGACAGCGCAGGACCAACCGGCAAGCGACGCGAAGCCTGCCGCCGGCGGCGTCGAAAGCCGGTTCCACCTCGACATCGACGCGCGAGATGAAATCGAGGATCCTCCGATCACGCAGCTTCTCGCTGCGGAACTGGTCGACGCCCATCGCCCGCTCGAGCGCCATGACGGCGAGGCCGTAGCGCAGGTTCATCTGCGCGGAGAGAACGCCCTGGACCCGGCTCGGGTCGTACTCCCATCCGCAATGA
>JAJYIC010000116.1 GCA_021790295.1 Pseudomonadota bacterium
CATGTCCTGCGCGACCAGGGGATTCCCTATCAGGCCTACATCTCGCAGATCTCGTACCTGTTGTTCCTGAAAATGGACGAGGAGCGGGAAAAGCTGACCGCGCTCGGGCTCAACCGCGAGCCCTCCTCGATTCCCTCCGATTGCCGCGAGGCGGTGCTGCGCGACCTGCAGGGAGAGGAACTGACGCGGCGCTATTCGGCGATCCTCGACAAGCTGTCGCGCCTCCCCGGCATCGTCGGGACGATCTTCTTGAAGGCGCAGAACGAAATCCAGGACCCGGCGAAGCTGCGCCGCCTCGTCGGCCTCATCGACGGCGAAAACTGGCTCGCGCTCGGCGTCGATGTAAAGGGCTCGATCTACGAGGGCCTCCTCGAGCGCAACGCTCAGGAGGTCAAATCGGGCGCCGGCCAGTATTTCACGCCGCGCCCGCTGATCGACGCGATCGTCGCCGTCGTCGATCCCGAGCCGCAGAAGAGCGTCCACGACCCGGCTTGCGGCACGGGCGGCTTTCTGCTCGCCGCCTGGGAGCACATTCGCAAAAAGCCGTCGGCGCGCAACGCCGAGGTCTATACGGCGATGCGCCGGCGGCTTTCCGGCGTCGACATCGTGCCGGAGGTCGTGCGGCTCTGCGCGATGAACCTCTACCTTCACGACATCGCCACCGCCGAGAGCCCGATCGAGGCGCGCGACGCGCTTTTGGGCGCCGGCGGCCGGACCTTCGACATTGTGCTGACCAACCCGCCCTTCGGCAAAAAGCAGAGCTACCGGATCGTCCGCGACGACGGCGAGATCGAGACCGAGCGGGAAGACTATGACCGCCAGGATTTCTTCGTCACGACCTCGAACAAGCAGCTAAACTTCCTTCAGCACATCATGACGATCCTGGCCGAGAACGGCTCGGCCGCGGTCGTGATGCCCGACAACGTGTTGTTCGAAGGCGGCGCCGGCGAGACGATCCGCCGGCGGCTCTTAAACAATTTCGATTTCCATACCCTGCTGCGCCTGCCGACCGGCATCTTTTACAAGCAAGGCGTCAAGGCGAACGTCCTCTTCTTCGACCGGAAGCGGGTCTCGGCCGAGGCCAATACCAAGGCGCTCTGGATCTACGATCTGCGCACGAACCGGCGCTTTACGTTGAAGGAGCGCCCGATGGTGCCCGCCGATCTCGACGATTTCGTCGCCTGCTACCGGCCGGGCCGGCTTCACGAGCGCAAGGAAAGCGAGCGCTTCCGCCGCTTTCCCTATGCCGACCTCGCCGCCCGCGACAAGATCAACCTCGACGTCTTCTGGTTGAAGGACGACACGCTCGACGATCCCGACTCGCTGCCGCCACCCGACGAGATCGCCGCCGGGATCGTCGAAAACCTCGAAACCGCCCTCGACCGCTTCCGCAAGGTCGCGCAGCGCCTTCAAGGTGACTGAGGCGGCGCAGCCCTAGTCCTGTTTCAGACCGCCGAGGCCGAACTCGTAAAGCTGGCCAAAGCCGCCCGCCACACGCGCACTCGCCCTTCGGCGGAGGGAAAATTTGCCTTTCTCACCGCGTTCCCTTATGGTTCGCGCCATAGTGATGACCGTGTCTCGGCGCTGCAAGAGGCCCTTTTGGCGGCGGGCGGGCCTTGACCCTGGGAGGGCCGGATGACTTTCTTGCGGGCAAGCCTTCTCGGCAGTTTCGCCGGCCTTGCGCTCGTCGCAACGATTGCCGCAGCCGCGGCTAACCAGACGGGCGCTCCGAGCGAGAAGGCGATTGCGGCCGGTTTGAAGATGCGCGGACTGCCCACTCTCGGCACCGCGCCGGCGCCAAAGCCCGGGGCGAGACCCGGGACCCAGCCCGCGGCCTTGCACCGCAAGACGGCCGGTCGTCCTGCGGTGTCGCTGTCGACGATCCGCTTCGACTTCGCTTCCGCGCGTCTCGAACCGGACTCGATCGCGACCCTCAAAAACCTCGGCAATGCGCTCAACCATGAGCTGAAGAACGAGAAGAAATTCCTGATCGAAGGGCATACCGACTCTTATGGCACTCCCGCCTACAATCTGCTTCTTTCGAAGCGCCGGGCGGACGCGGTCAAGGACTATCTCGTCAGCGTGATGAGGGTTTCGGCGGCAAGGCTCGAGACGGCCGGCAAAGGGGCGAGCGAACCGGCCGACCCGAAAAATCCTTTTTCTCCCGCAAACCGCCGCGTCGTCGTCATCAATCTCGGCGCTTTGTAAAAAACCGCGTCAGCCGCTCGGGCAAGCGGCCGAAGGGTTCGCAGCGGCGCGTCTACCAAGGTCGAAAAAGAGGCTTGCGGCGCGCGCTTTAGGTTCGCGCGAAAGGGCGCTTTTGAGGGCGCCGAGATAGGCGCGCGCGCTTTCGGTTTGCGGGCGCGCCGCGCGGAAAAGAGGCTTTGCCGCCGCGATCAGGGTGACAAGCTGGCGGCCGGCGGCGCCGCTGAGGTTCCAGCAGGTTTTGAGAGGGGGCTTGCCGAGGACAAAACGGTTCCGCGCCGGCCTCAGGTTGAAAAGGTCGAGATCGTTCGGCAACAAATGCAACACCTGCCCTTCGGCGGCATAGTAATCGATGTAAATATAACTGTCGAAGTTCGGCACGCTGACCCCGACAGGCAACCTCTCTCCGGTATAGACCATTTTTGCGGTCAGGCCGATCCTGGGGCCGTCTTGCGGGTGCCGGCCGCGATAGGGGCGCAAGACGCCGGCCACTTCGCAATAGGGCCGCGCCATCAAAGAGAGGTCGAAAGCGACGTTGCGGATGCCGGGTATGGCCATCACCGCGGCCCGCAGGCGCTCGATATCGGCTCGTTGCGGCAGGTGTCCCCTAAGGGTGGCGGAACGATCGGCGCCCAGGGCATAAGCGAGGCGGGCGCAAGAATACCCCTTTGTCGCGCTCGCGAGCCTTTCGCTGAGGTTCGTAAGGGAAGGCGGCCAGATCGCATCGCGAAAGAGGAAAATTCCCGCGCCGAGCACGGCGATCAAGAGGGCAACGCCGGCAAAAAGAGCGGCCTTGCGCGCGGGCTTTGCGCCTTGCGGCAAAGGCAAAGGCGCTTTTGCCGCGGGCAGCAAGGCGCGCATCGAAGCCGGCCGGTCTTCGGGCCGCGGCGCGAGCATCGGCGCGATCACCGCTCGCAGCGAGGAAGGCAGTTCGGAAAGGTCGGGAACGCCTTGCCGGGCGGCGATCACGCTCGAAGGGGAAGAGCCCATATCGAGCTTTCTGCCGAGCGCCGCCGCCGCCAGGACGAGACCGAGGCTGTAGATGTCCGAGCGCGCGTCGACAAGGCCGCCGAAAAGCCCCGCCTGTTCGGGAGACACAAAGGAATATTTGCCGGCAAAATCGCTGCCGATGAGGGTCCGGTCGCCGGGAAGGGCCGATTTGGCGATGCCGAAATCGATGAGCTTTGCCCGTTCGACTTTTCCGCCCGGAAGGATGATGTTGTCGGGCGAGATGTCGCGATGAATGATGCCTTTTTCATGCGCAGCCGAAAGGCCTTCGGCGAGACGGTCGCGCAGGTGCAGCACCTCGTCCACCCTTAACGGGCCGCGCGCGAGGATCGCCGTCAGCGACTCCCCTTCGACATACTCCATGACGAGGTAGCGCAGATCGCCTTCCTCGCGAAAGAGGCCCTCGTAACCGACGATGGCGTCGTGGCGAACGCGGGCGAGCTTGCGCGCCTCTTCGATAAGGAGCTGCACCATCATCGGGTCGCTCGCAAGGCTCGGGAGGATGACCTTGACGGCGTGCACGCTGGCGAGCTCCAGATGGCGCGCCCGGTAAACTTCGCCCATCCCACCGCGCGCCAGAAGCTGTTCGATCACATAAGTATGGCCGAGCACGACCCCCGGGGCGAGCACGCCGCCGGGGCCCCGTGGTCTGACGACCGTCGCCTCGCCCGCGGCAACCGCCGGCGGGGCGGCCTCTGCGTCCCTCCTCTCCTCCTGCACCGCGTCCATCCTCGAAGGCCGCAAAGGGCGCGGCCCTCGCGTTCTTATAGCACGAACGCGCGCGCAAGCGCGCCAAAGCGCCGCCAGATGGGGACGCGCTCGGCGAGAATGCGCGAAAAGACCCCGGCGAGGCGCCGCTGCTCTTCCGCCGTTGCAAGGGGTGCGAGAGCCTTTGCCCATAAGGCCGGATCCGGTGAACCCTGGCGCAGCTTTGCGGCGACAAAAAGTTCGATCATCGGACAAGGGAAGGGGGACCCGCTCCCCGAGGTCGCAAGCGCCATCGCGCTCGTCATTCTCTCCGGCCGCGCGAAACGGCGCGCCGCGGCCTCGTTGAGGCGCTCGACCTCGGGTCGCGGCTCTAAAGGCAAGCCGCTCAAAGGCAAGGCCTGACCGCTTCCGACCAGCATGCCGACGATCTCGCCCGCGCGCGGATCGGCCTTGGGGCTTGCTCGTTCCTGCGGGATCGGGGCGGCCTCGCCCGCTGGCGACCGGTCGGCGGGCCTCAGAAGTTCGCGCACCCTTTTCGGCTCGCGCGCCAAAGCGGCGACGATCGGGCCGAAAAAGCCGCGCTCGATGGTCGCCTTTCCGGCCGGAACCTCGATCTCCCAGACCACCTCTTCCTCGTTGCAGGCGAGAAAAAGAAGCGCCTCCGCGAGCGCCTCGTCGCGTTCGGCCGCATCGAGGCGGCGCGGGCCGCGGACAAAGACGTCTTCTCGCAGAGCCCGGTTCAAGCACATGTCCTTGACGAGTTCGCGCAGCAAAGTCTCATCGAAACGGTCGAGGACTTTCAGCGCCTCTTCGCCGAGAAGCAAAGGCGAAAAGTTTTCGAGAAGCGGCGCAGACCCCACCCATTCGAGCTTCGCCTCGGCGAGAGCGCCCGCGACATCGGCATGAAATGAGGGTTGCCAGCCCGAGTTGATGTATTCATGCGCGAGATAGGCGGGCGGGTGCTGAAAAGCGCCTTCGAGAAGCGAGCGCAGGAAGGGACTGTCGCGCAATTGCTGGGCGTTCGCCTCGAAGAGGGCGCGCACCACCTCGAGCCCGGCTGCGGCCTGGCGGTCGCTGCGCAGGGCGAGGCGGGTTCCCGCTTCGCGCAACAGACGCTGCATGCCGAGCGCACTCCCCCAGGCGGGAAGCGCGTTGTAGCTGATGTAAAGGATGCCGCCTGGGCGCAGCTTCTCGGATAAGAGACGAACGATGCCGGCGCGCGCCTTTTCGCCGACCCAACTCCAAAGGCCGTGGAGGATCGCAACGTCGGCCTCGGGGATCCTCCTTGCGCGAGGGCTTTCGGCAAGATCCGAAAGATCGGCCTCGATAAAACGGGCGTTGCCGACGCCGGCTTCGGCTGCGAGAGAGCGTGCGGCGGCGATGTGGGACGGGTTGAAATCGACCCCTGTGACCCGCCAGGCCGGGTTCGATGCGGCGAGCGCAAGCGCCCCGAACCCTTGCCCGCAACCGAGATCGAGATAGGAAAGCGGCGTCTCGGGGCCGGTTTCGATCCCCTCGACGCCGCCCAAAAGACAGGCAAGATGAAGGTGGGCCGGCGCCTGGTGGCGCAGATACCCCGGCAGGTAAGGGATGTCCGCCACATATCCGCCTGCCCAAGCGCCGCCCGGCATCGTCATCGCCGCGCTTTGCCGGCCAGTTCCTCGGCCTCGACGATCTCGGCTTCGAAAAGCGCATCGGCCGCGTCGGCGCGGCGGACGCCAAGAAGCGGAGGACCGGGCGCCGGGATCCAGCTGTTCCAGCCGATGCGCGGCGCCGGATCGGCTCGAGGGTCGAGCCGCAAAGGCGGCAGTTCGGGGCCCGAGAGAACGGGATTGACGGCAAAGCCGATCTCGAAGCCGAGAAAGGCGCGCACCAGAGAGACGAGGCGTTGAAGCCCCGGACGGTCGGGCATCAACGCGGCAAAGGCGGTGCGGTCGAGAGGGCCGATGCGAAGAATGATGCGCGCTTGCGGATCGAAGGCGCGCACCCCGATCGCGGCGCCTTCGCCGAGACGGTTCCATTGGCCGGGATGGTGGCCGAAGGCGAGAGCGCTCTGCTGATTTTCCGGCAAAGGAAGCCAGGCGCCGGCAAACTGGACGATCTCAACCTCGCGTCCGAGCCAATCCGAGACGAGAGCCCGGAGCCTTTCTGCGGAACGCGGGCGGCCGGAGAGGAGGCCCGAATAATGGAGAAGCGGCTCCGTACCGACGGCGAGCCGCGAGGCAAGACCCGCAGTGCCGTAGCCGGGAAAGGCGAGAAGCGGCTCGCTCGCCTTGTCCTCGTCGCGAGGGCTCGCTGCAGCGGCCGTCTCGGCCGAACGGTTGAGGCGGTACTTGATGCCGGCGCGCGCAAACATCGCGATCAGGCGCAAGGCCAGCATGTCGAGAAAATCGGCGAGAGCGCGCGAGCGGTTGCGCAAGGTCTGGATCAGAACCTCGCTATAAAGCGCCGGCAATACTCCGGCCGGGCCGGCCAAGCCGATGACGGGGCTTGCCAGTTGCGCTGGGCCGGTTGGCGAAGGGGGCTCTACGGCGGCGACCTCGGCGGCCGGATAGGCGAGCGAAGCAGGGGTGGTAAAGCGGATCGCCTCTGCGGGGTCGGCGGCCTTTGCTCCGCGCAGCAAAACGCGCACCGCGGCGTCGAAGTGGAAACGCTGCGATTCGGCGAAAAGCCGGGCCTTCGGCGCAAGGCGCGAACGCTCTTTCATAGGAGAACCCGCATCCCGGCTCGGGCCGGCCAGGAAGCGCGAGGGGCGGGGTGGCCGCGCAAGACGGCCGTTGTCCGCACGAAAGAATTGACGCTTGCGTGCAAAGCGAGAAACCGTTCCAGCACCGAGGCAAAGAGATACAGTCCCCCGCTCTCCCAGATTTTGGGTTCGAATTCGAGGACGACGTCGAGCCCTCGGCAAAAGGCGCCAGCCTTCCCGCCCGGCGCGCGCGCGCTTCCCGGCGCCGCGCTGACTGCGATCAGAGCCTCGATCGCCGCGCGCGTCTCGGCGCCTTCGCGCAAATCGTAAAGCCGCAGCACCTCGCGCAAGGCGGCGGCGCCTTCGGACCCTCCGACAAGAGACAGATGGCCGAGCGAGAGATGCGAGACGAGGCGCCAGAAACGCCGCTCGCGCAATGGCGGGCGCAAAGGCGCGCTCGGCGCCGTCACACATTGAAGGCGCGCCACGCCGGCCAAAGGCTCAATGAGACGCAGCTCCGGATGGCCGCCGCCAAACGGCAAGGCGGCGGGCAGATCGCGGTTCGTGCAAAGCGCTTCGACCGAGAGGATCGAGCCGCCCGCGGCGTCGGGGTCGAACCCGGGATCGTGGGGTGCGAGATAAACTTCGCTTCCGGCGATGGAGGCGCCGGCGTCGCGGCGGACGCCCATATAAAAGCCGCCCGGCGCCTCGCTTTCGCCATCCGCAAAGGTGAGGCGATAAAACGGCCTCCAGGGCCGCAAGGCGCCGTCGGAGCGGGTTTCGCGTACGCTTTCGATCTGCCAAACCTCCCTCGCCGCCGGCCGGCGGGAATCGGGAACGACGCGGTATTCGCTTTCGGTATGAGAGAGCCTTATCGGCTCGCAGCGTTGTTCGAACAGATTGACGATGGGCGCGCAGCCGAGGGCAAAGCTGGCGGCGGAAAGGGAGCGTTCGAGCTCCGGCAA
>JAJYIC010000117.1 GCA_021790295.1 Pseudomonadota bacterium
GACCCTCGATCTTGCGGGACAGGCGCGTTTCGGTCCCGACGTCGAATGGATCGACGGGGTCGATTACGCGGTCGATGCGGGCCGCGCCCCCGCTTTCTACCGGGCGATCCGGAGCTATTGGCCGGCTCTCGCGGAAGGGGCGTTGCAACCCGGTTATGCCGGGATCAGGCCCAAGATCAGCGCCCCGGGAGAGCCCGCCGCGGACTTTCTCGTGCAGGGCGAGGAAAGCCACGGTATTCGTGGCTTCCGCGCTCTTTACGGGATCGAATCGCCGGGCCGGGCCGCGGCCCTCTCTTTGGCCGAAGAGGTCCTGGTGCGGCTCAAGAGAGGGGAAAGGTAGGGCTTTAAAGGAGGCGGGCGATGCTGATCGGCGTTCCGAAGGAGGTCAAGGTTCATGAATACCGCGTCGGCCTCTCCCCGGCGAGCGTGCGCGAACTTGCCCATCACGGGCACAAGATCGTGGTCGAAAGCGGCGCCGGCGCCGCCATCGGTTTTTCCGACGAAGCCTATGAGGCTGCGGGCGCCGGCATCCTCGCGCGCGCGGCCGACGTCTTTGCGGTCGCCGAACTGGTGGTCAAGGTCAAAGAGCCTCAGCCGGAGGAAATTGCCTCTTTGCGCGAAGACCAGGTGCTTTTCACCTATCTCCATCTCGCCGCCGACAAGACCCTCGCTTTGGCGCTTTTGCGTACCGGGGTCGCCGCCATCGGTTACGAGACGGTCGGCGACGGCAAGGGCGGCCTGCCGCTTCTCGCGCCGATGAGCGAGGTTGCAGGGCGCATGGCGGTGCAGGTCGGGGCCCATTGCCTCGAAAAAGAAGAAGGCGGGATCGGCGTCCTTCTGGGCGGGGTTCCGGGCGTGCCGGCGGCCAAGGTCGTGATCCTGGGCGGCGGCGTCGCCGGCACCAACGCCGCGCGCATGGCGATGGGCATGGAGGCGACCGTCACCGTCATCGACCGCTCCCTGCCGCGCCTTTACGAGCTCGATCTGCAATTCGGCGCGCAACTGCACACGCTTTTTTCGACGATGGAAAGCATCGAGAGCGAAGTCAGCGCGGCCGATCTCGTCATCGGCGCGGTCCTCGTTCCGGGCGCAGCGACGCCAAAGCTCGTCAAACGCGAGCTCGTGCGGGCGATGAAAACGGGTGCGGTCATCGTCGACGTCTCGATCGATCAGGGCGGCTGTTTCGAGACCAGCAGGCCGACGACGCATGCCGCCCCGACCTATGTCGAAGAGGGGGTGGTCCATTATTGCGTCACCAACATGCCGGCGGCGGTGGCGCGCACCTCGACCGTCGCGCTCAACAATGCGACCCTTCCTTTTGTTATCGCTCTTGCCGACCGCGGCTGGCGGCGGGCCTTGAACGAGGATCCTTACCTGCGAGAAGGCCTCAATCTTTGCCGCGGCCGGGTCACCCACCCGGCGGTCGCGCGCGAACTCGAGCTTCCCGCGGTCGATGCGGAAGAGGCGTTGACGCAATGACGCCACGCTCGCAAAGAAAAACCCTCTCTTCAGGGGCGGCGGGGGACGCGGCCTATGGAACGGCAAAGCCCGCGTCACCATTTCAGGCGATAGAGGAGCGAGGCGGGGAATGCGGCAGCCTTCGGGATGAACAGTCCAGCTGAGTTCGTGCCTCTGGCGGGTGCGGCGAGAGTGCCGAGGCCGGCCTTTGCGAGAGAGATCGACGAGGCCGCGATCGCCGCCGTCACAGGGCTTTACCGCGAGGTCTTTGCGCCCGGAGGGGCGATCCTCGATGTGATGTCGGGTTGGCTCAGCCACCTGCCGCCGGAAGTTCCTTACAAAAGGGTGGTCGGGATCGGGATCGAGGCCGGCGAACTGGCCGAAAACCCGTTTCTCGATGAATGGCGGGTTCAGGATTTGAACCGCGATCCGCGCCTGCCTTTTGCCGCCGGGGAGTTCGACGGGGCGGCGATCTGCGTCTCGGTGCAATACCTGACCCGGCCCTGCCAGGTGATCCGCGAGATCGGGCGGGTTCTCAAACCGGGCGGGCCTTTGATCGTCACCTTTTCGACCTGCTGCCGGCCGCGTCCGGCGATCGCCTGCTGGCGGATTTTCGACGATGCCGGTCACCTTTGCCTCGTCGCCCATTATTTTGCCGAAGCCGGCAATTGGACCGACCTACGCTGCCTCGACCGCACCCCTTCGCGCGCGGGGGCGCCCCTTTACGCCGTCATCGGCAGAAGCCTCGGGCCCGCTTCTGCGGACGCGGCGGCCTGCGATCAGGTGTCGTAGGCGACCATCGAGGTCAGAGGGACATCGATCCGCCTGCGCCCCTGCAAAAACGAGAGCTCGATGATGCAGGCGGCGGCGCAGACGATCCCGCCCTGGCGGCGGACGAGAGAAATCGCGGCCTCCATCGTGCCCCCGGTCGCGAGGAGATCGTCGAGGACGACGATCCTCTGTCCCGGGCGGATCATGTCTTCCTGGATCTCGATGGTGTCGGTTCCGTACTCGAGGGCGTAGCTGAAGGCGGCGGTCTTGCCGGGAAGGCGGCCCTTTTTGCGGACCATCGCAAAGCCGAGCCCGAGTTCATAGGCAAGAGGGGCGGCGACGAGAAACCCGCGCGATTCGATGCCGACGAGAAGATCGGGCCTCGAGGGCGCGAGCGCCGCAGAAAGACGCTCGATCGTGGTCCGCCACGCCTCGGGATGAGCGATGAGGGTGGAAATGTCGTAAAAGAGGATCCCGGGCCTCGGGAAATCGGGGATCGAACGAATATGATCTTTCAGATCCATGAGGCTTGACCTTTGGGGGTGAAACGCCCCTTTTCCTGCCGAATAACCGCTTTTTGCGGGTTTGGAAAGGCGTTGTCCTTATGCCGAACGCCAAAGCCGCGGGGTCTGCGGCCTTCGAGGCGCCCACTCTCGCGGTTTTCGAGGAAGGCGGGGGCTTTGTCCTGCGCGCCGAAGGGGAGTGGCTGGTCGAGACCGCGGGTCTTCTCGACGAGACGCTTTCGCGTCTCGCCTTGCCGAAAGGGGGCCGCGTCGTTTTCGATCTTTCGCGGCTGAGCCGCCTCGACACCGCCGGAGCCTGGCTTCTTCTGCGCACGGAAGGGGAGCTTTCCCGCCGCGCAAACCGCGTCGAGATGCGCGGCCTGCCGCCGCTTTTTGCGCCGCTACTGGCGCAGCTGAGGGCGAGCGGCGCGGGAGCCGGGCCGGGGGCCTTGCGCGAGGAAGTTTCCCCTTTTCTCGCCTTTCTCGCCCACCTCGGCGAAATCACCCTTTCCCTTTCCCGCCGCGGCGCCGGCATGCTCGCTTTTTTCGGCGTGATCGTCGCTGCCGCGGCGACGCTTCTCGGACACCCGCGCCGCCTCAGGTTCAAGGCGACAATCGTGCAGATGGAAGACACCGGGGTCAATGCCTTGGCGATCGTCGGCCTCCTCTCGTTCCTCATCGGCATCGTCATCGCCTATCAGGGCTCGGATCAACTGCGCCGTTTCGGCGCCGAGATCTATACGGTCAATCTCCTCGGCGTCGGCATCCTGCGCGAACTCGGGGTTCTGATGACCGCGATCATCGTCGCCGGCCGTTCGGGAAGCGCATTCACCGCGCAGATCGGAACCATGCGCGTCACCGAGGAGATCGACGCCTTGCGCGCGATCGGCCTCGACCCGGTCGAGGTTCTGGTGATGCCGCGTTTCATCGCCCTTCTTTTGACCTTGCCGATGCTGACCCTTTTCGCCGATTTCATGGGGCTTCTCGGCGGCGCCTTCCTGTCGGCGACCGCGCTCGGGATACCGATTCCGCAATTCCTCGGCCAATTGCGTTCGGCGTTGAGCCCTTCGACCTTCTGGATCGGCCTCATCAAGGCCCCGTTTTTTGCCGCAATCATCGCCCTTATCGGCTGTTACGAAGGGTTCGAAGTCTCGCGCAGCGCCGAAAGCGTGGGGCGTCTGACGACCCTTTCCGTCGTCGAATCGATCTTTCTCGTAATCGTTACCGACGCCGCCTTTTCGGTCCTCTTTTCGGTGCTGCGGATATGAAGAACGGGGAAGGGCAGGGAGAGCCGATCATCCGCGTGCGCGGGCTCGTCAATCGCTTTGGCGGCGAAAGCGTTCACGACGGGCTCGATCTCGACGTCCTGCGCGGCGAGGCTTTGGGCGTCGTCGGCGGTTCGGGGAGCGGCAAATCGGTTCTCCTGCGCACCATCATCGGCCTCAACCATCCGCAAGGGGGGAGAGTCGAGGTGTTCGGCAAGGACGTTTTCTCCCTCACGGAGCGCGAAAGGCGGGCGCTCGAACGGCGCTGGGGCGTGCTCTTTCAGGACGGAGCGCTCTTTAGTTCGCTCACCGTCGCCGAAAATATCGCCGTGCCGCTCGAGGAATATCTGGCGCTGCCGCAACGCCTCGTCGAAGAGATCGCCCGTTTCAAGATCGGCCTCGTCCGCCTGCCGCCCGAGGCGGGGGCGAAATATCCGGCCGCGCTTTCGGGCGGGATGAGAAAGCGCGCCGGACTCGCGCGGGCGCTTGCCCTCGACCCCGAGATCCTTTTTCTCGACGAGCCGACCTCTGGCCTCGATCCCATCGCCGCAGGCGAACTCGACAGCCTCGTTCGCGATCTGAAAACGAGCCTCGGCCTCACCGTCTTCCTCGTCACCCATGATCTCGACAGCCTTCAGGCGATCTGCGACCGCATCGCCGTTCTCGTCGATAAAAGGCTGCGCGTCGGGACCCTCGAAGAGCATCTTCAGAGCGACCACCCCTGGACCGTTGCCTATTTCCACGGGCCGCGCGCACGCGCTCTGGGTGTCGAAAGGGCTGAAAGCCGTCCTCGATAGATAACGGGTGCGGGAGAAGAAAGGATGGAAAGAAGAGCCCATTATGTCGCCGTCGGCTCTTTCGTCCTGGCGATGATCCTCCTCGGCTTTGTCGCCCTTTTGTGGCTCGGCCGGGTACAGATCTCCGAACGCCTCGAACGCTATTACATCTTTTTCAGGGGTCCGGTGAACGGCCTGACCAAAGGCTCTTCGGTCCAATACGACGGCATCCCCGTCGGCCGCGTCGTCGATGTCCGCGTCGATCCCGACAACATCGAACAAAGCCAGGTGACGGTCGCGATCGACCTCTCTCTCGTACGCATAAAAACCGATGCGCGCGCCTATCTCGACACCAATATCTTGAGCGGCGTCTCGACGGTCCAATTGCGCGGCGGAACGCAAAAAGCGCCCGATCTCAAACCGATGCCGGGGCACAAATATGCGAAGATCCTGCCGGGAGAGTCCTCTCTGCAAAGGGTCTATGCATCGGCGCCGCAGGTTCTGGAAAAGTTCACCATCGTGGCCGACGACCTTCATGCCCTCTTGAACCGCAAGAACCGCAAAGCCTTTGGCGCGAGCCTTGCCAATATGCAGGCTTTGACGGGCTCGCTCGCGCGGCGCAGCAAAGAGCTCGGGGGCCTCGTTCACAACGCCGCCGGAGCCGCCGGCGCACTGCGCTCTCTTGCCGTCAGCCTCGATCGCAGCTATTCCGGCAAAGGGGGCTTGAAAGAGCGATTGACTTTGCTTCTGCGCGATTACGACGCTCTTGCGCAAAGCCTCAAGGGCGGCAGCCGCGAGTTCGACGCCATGATGCGGGAAACGAGGCCCGGAGTGCGCGATTTCACAAAGAGCACCTTGCCCAAGCTCGACGCTCTCCTCGCGCGCGCGCACCGCCTTGTGACGAGGCTCGACCGGGTGACGAAAAAGATCGAGGACAATCCCTCAGTCCTCGTTTTCGGCGAAGAGCGCCGCGGATATAAACCGCGATGAGGAAGCTTCGAAAAAGCGCTTCCGGCGCGGCCCTCCTCGCCCTGGCGGCTCTTCTTGGCGGCTGCGCCGGCCTCTTCGAGCGTGCGCCTCCCCATCTTTATCGGCTGGCTGCCGAACACAGCGTTCCGCCCGCACCAGCGCATACGGGCGCCCGTCTTCTGGTCTTGCGGCCGCGGGCGGCTGCCGGCCTCGATACGACGCGGATCGCGCTTACCCGCCCCCCGGTCGCCCTCGATTATTTTGCCGATTCTGCCTGGCCGCGGCCCCTTCCGCGACTTCTTCAAAGCGCCCTCGTCGAGGCTTTCAACGCCAGCGGGGCGGTGACGGCAGGCGGCAGGGGCCGACTCGGACTGCACCCGGATTTCGTCCTCGAGACCAAGATCGGCCATTTCGAAGCCGAATATCGCTCACCCTCCGCGCCGCCTTTGGCGCGCGTCGCGCTGAGGCTCAGGCTATTGCGGCGCAAGGGCGAAAGGGTTCTCGCCGCCGTCCGCTTTTCGAGCGAGAAAAAGGCCGCTTTCAACGATGTGCCGCACATCGTCCTTGCTCTCGATGAGGCCCTCGATGCGGTCATCGAGAAGAGCGTCCGGTGGACCGCGCAAAATCCCGCCCTGCAAAAGCGCTGAGAGGCGAGGGGCGAACTCAGCGCGGGGGCGGGGACGACGTGCGCGGCGGCAGATTGTGCGATTCGAGGCAGCGGTTGAGAGCCTCCTCTCTTTTGGCGTTCTCGACCGCGGTGAAATCGGGATGCGCCTTTTGCGCTTGCGCCGCACAAAGATCGGCGGTCTTCCAGTTGTTGATGGCGTTCACCCCCAATTGCGTCGCCGCAGCTGTGCCGGCCGAGAAAAGGAGCGCCAGGAGGCATAGTCGCAAGAGGGCTTTCATCGGCTTTTCCTCGCCGTCAAGGCATTGCCAAAGGATATACGCTCTTTGGCGACGGCGCTGTTGCGGAGGGCGCAAAACTGAGGCTCCATAAAGGGAACGGGCAAGCGAGGAGGATCCCATGCTGAAGATTTGGGGGCGGAAGACCTCGTCCAATGTGCAGAAGGTCTTGTGGTGCTGCAGCGAACTCGGGCTTCCTTATGAAAGGGTCGATCTCGGCGGGCCGTTCGGGGGCAATCGCGACCCCCAATATCTGGCGATGAACCCAAACGGCCGGGTGCCGACGGTCACGGACGGCGACCTCGTCATCTGGGAATCGAACACCATCTGCCGTTATCTGGCGACGCTTTATGGCGGGGAAAGGCTTTACCCGCGCGACCCGGCTCTGCGCACCCATGTCGAGCGCTGGATGGATTGGCAGCTCGCAACCGCAGGCCCGCCGATGTCGGTTCTCCTGCAAGGGCTGGTGCGCATGAGCCCGCAATACCGCAGTCCCGATGTGATCGAAGCGGCGCGAAAAGAGGCGCTTGCCGCCTGGACCATCGCCGAAGGGGCGCTCGAAGGCCGCCCCTGGCTCGCAGGCGCTGAGCTTTCCCTTGCCGAGATCACCCTCGGCACCCTTTTATACCGCTGGCACGTGCTGCCGATCGAAAGGCCGGAACTCAAAAACCTGCGCGCCTGGTACGAGCGTATGCGCGGAAGGGAAGGGTTTCGCACCCATATCGAGATCGGTCTCGCGTAAAGAGGGAGAAAAGAGATCGGAA
>JAJYIC010000118.1:0-5895 GCA_021790295.1 Pseudomonadota bacterium
CGGTTCGTCGGCGAGAAAGGGGGGGCCTGCGGCAAAGACGCGTTCTTCGAAAGGGCCGCCTCCCGTTTCTTCGACAACCACTTTGGTGCGCGCTTTCAAGGCCTCGGCGGTTTCCTTCGCCTCACCCGGAAGATCGAGATAGCGCGGCAGCCAGGCCGCGAGGATGGCGGCGACAAACTGGGCGTCGCGCGGGCGCGACAACAGATGATCGGCGCCGTCGAGGGCGACAAAGCTTTTCGGGTGGCGGGCGGCGTCGAAGATCGCGCGCGCATTGTCGATGCCGACAATCCGGTCGCCGGGGGAGTGGAAGACAAGAAGGGGCCTGCCGAGGCGGGCGATCCTTTCGCCCGGTTCCTGGCGGCGCAGATCCTCGGCGAATTCGGGACTGAGGGTAAAGCTTTTGCCGCCGATCGAAACCGTGGTGCCTCTCGTCACGGGTTCGGCATGCGCGACCCCGAGCCGATCCAGAAGCTCCGCCGCCGCGAAAGGGGCACCGATGACGGCGACTGCCTTGACCTCGGGCGCGCTTGCCGCGGCGGCAAGCACGGCGGCGCCGCCAAGACTGTGACCGAGAAGAAGAGCGGGTGGGCGCCCTTTGTCCGTGAGGCTTCTCGCCGCGGCGAGAATGTCTTCGACATTCGAGGTGAAACCGGTATTGGCGAATTCGCCTCCGCTCGAACCGAGGCCGGTAAAATCGAAGCGCAAGGTGGCGACCCCGCCTGCGGCAAGGGCCGCGGCGATATGACGGGCGGCAAGGCTGTCCTTGCCGCAGGTGAAGCAGTGCGCCAGAACCGCATAGGCGCGGGGCGCGCCGTCGGGAAGATCGAGGCGCCCGGAAAGCAGAGAGCCTTTCGACCCGGTAAAATCCCAGCGCTCGGTTCGCATCCTTCCGCCTCCATCGCCGCCCCTTTCATCTTCGGCCGCCGGATCGGAAATGAAAGGGCATGATCGCGCGCCGCCGGCCCTATAATGCAACGAATGGCAATCTGCGGAGGAGCGATCCGTGGCTCGCAAATTTCTCATGATCCTCGTGCTCGCGCTCGCCGCCTTTAGTGTGCCGGTCGCCAATAGCCCGGCCGAGGCGCACCCGTTCCATATCGCGCGAGTGCATCATCCTCATGCGGTGGTGCATCGCTTTGCCCGGGTGCATCGCTTTGCGCGGGTGCATCGCTTTGCCGCTTGGCGCGGCCGCTTCGGCTGGCGGCGCGGCGGTTGGGGCTGGCGCGGCTGGGGTTGGCGCGGCGGTTGGGGCTGGCGTGGCTGGGGCTGGCGCGGTGGCTGGTGGTGGGGCCGTCCGGGCTGGTGGGGCTGGCGGCGCGGCTGGTGGTGGGGCTGGGGTTGGCCCCGCTGGGGGTGGAGCGCCGGCTGGGGTTATCCGGCTTACGGGTACTGCTGGTACTGGCCTTACTGTTATTGATGGGTGAAAGCGCGAGCCCCGCTTTCGTCCGACTAACGGGTTGAGGCGGGTCTCGCGGGACGGGCGAACCTCTTTTCAGCAAACCGAGGGCGGCCGCCGTGCGGCCTCCCGTTCCTCAGCCGCAGCGCGAATACCCGCAACTCGCGCATTCCTCGCACCCTTCGAGATGGGTAAGCGCAGCCTCTCCGCATTTTGGACATTGCGCGAGAGGGGAGCGCGACGGGGCCGGTATCGACGATTCCTGCGCGGCAAGCGCGAGACGCCTTTCGGACTTCGCATCCTCGCCCTCTTTTTTCGGCAGAAAGCCGATTTCGATCATGTGGCGCTCGATCACCTCGCCGATCGCGGCCAGGAGCGAAGGCACATATTTGCCCTCCATCCACGCGCCGCCGCGCGGATCGAACACGGCTTTCAATTCTTCGACGACGAATGAGACGTCGCCGCCGCGGCGGAATACCGCGCTGATCATGCGCGTCAGGCCGACCGTCCAGGCGTAATGTTCCATGTTCTTCGAGTTGATGAACACCTCGAAGGGCCGGCGCCTGCCGTCCTGGACGATGTCGTTGATGGTGATGTAGAGCGCGTGCTCGCTCTCCGGCCAGCGGATCTTGTAGGTCCGGCCGGGGAGAGCCTCGGGACGCGACAGCGGTTGCGTCATATAGACGATCGCACCCGCGGGCTCGGTGCGAGCGCCGCTTTCGCGGGATTTTCCCTTATGAGTCTTTGCCGGCTTTGCCGGCAGAGATGGCGCGGGAAGCGGCAGTTCCGGTTGCCGGGGGAGGGGTCGGGCGCCTTCCCTCTCGCTTTTTACCGAGAGAACCGCGCCCGTCACCTCGTTCGGACGGTAGGTCGTGCAGCCTTTGCAGCCGAGCGCATAAGCCTCGCGATAGACGTTCTTGAACTCGGTGAAAGGAATGTCGGCAGAGAGATTGATCGTTTTCGAGATCGAGGCGTCTATATGCTTTTGCACCGCCGCCTGCATCACAAGATGATCCCTTGGCGCAAGGGATTGGGCATCGACAAAATAATCGGGAAGGGGTGACGACTCCCCTTCGAGGGCGCGATAAAGCCGATAGGCGTAGTCGCTCACCTCTTCTTCCCGGCGCCTTCCGTCGGGAAGCAAAAGGCTGCGCCTGAAAGAAAAGGCAAACACCGGTTCGAGGCCCGAAGAGACATTGTCGGCAAAAAGGGAAATCGTTCCCGTCGGCGCGACTGAGGTCAAAAGCGCGTTGCGTATCCCTTGGCGCGCAATCGCCTCGCGCACGTCGGCGTCCTTTTCGGCGACCGTCGGCCCGGCCAGATAGCGCTCGCGATCGAACAGGGGAAAGGAGCCTTTTTCCGCCGCAAGAGCGCTCGAAGCGAGATAAGCGGCGCGCGAGAGAATGAAAAGCCACTCTTCGGCGGCGCGGACCGCCTGCGGCGAACCGTAAGAGAGCCCGCAAAGGATCAAGGCATCGGCGAGCCCGGTGACGCCAAGCCCGATGCGCCGCTTCGAAAGCGCCTCCTCCTTCTGCTCCGGCAACGGAAAAAGCGAGACGTCGATGGCGTTGTCGAGCATGCGCACGGCGTCGGCCGCGAGGCTTTCGAGACGTTGGCTGTCGAGCCGAGCCTTTTTGGTAAACGGGGCTTCGACGAGACGGGCGAGATTGATCGAGCCGAGAAGACAGGCGCCATAAGGGGGCAGAGGCTGCTCGCCGCAGGGATTGGTCGCCCTGATGGTTTCACAATACCAAAGATTGTTGCGCTCGTTGATGCGGTCGATAAAGACGACGCCGGGCTCGGCATAGGCATAGGTCGCGCGCATGATCTTGTCCCACAGTTCGCGCGCGGGGAGCACCTTGAAAAGCGTGCCGGCAAAAGAAAGCTGCCAGGGAGCGTCTTCCTCGACCGCTTTCATAAAGGCGTCGCTGACGAGGACCGAAAGGTTGAACATCCGCAACCGCCCGGGCTCGCGCTTGCTTTCGATAAAGGCCTCGATGTCGGGGTGGTCGCAGGAAAGCGTGGCCATCATCGCGCCGCGCCGGTACCCGGCCGACATGATGGTGCGGCACATCGCGTCCCACACATCCATAAACGAGAGAGGACCCGAAGCGTCGGCCCCGACCCCTTTGACCGGGGCGCCGCGCGGTCTCAGCGTCGAAAAGTCGTAGCCGATCCCGCCTCCCTGCTGCATCGTTAGCGCCGCTTCGCGCAGATGCGTGAAGATCCCGCCCATGTCGTCGGGGATCCTGCCCATGACAAAGCAGTTGAAAAGCGTCACCGAACGGCCGCTTCCCGCTCCCGCGAGAATGCGCCCGGCAGGGAGCAGGCCAAACCCCGCCATCGCCTTATAAAAGCGGCCGGCCCATGGTTCCGGCTCGCGCTCGGGGGCGGCGAGGGCTTTTGCCACCCGCCGCCAGCTGTCTTCGATGGTCTTATCGACCGGCTCGCCCGAAGGCGAACGCAAACGATATTTCAGATCCCAGATTTGTTGCGAGATCGCCCCGACGACGGCCATCGCCAAATCCTCTCGGCACACCCGATCCTTTCGCTACCGAATGTAGGGTCATCGGGCGCAAAATGACAGGGTTCCCGTTTCGTTCAAACGGGGCCGAGCGGCGAAACGGGCCCGATCGGGTAAAAGCCTTATTCCCCGCGCACGAGATACTCCATCGCCGCCGCCACCCCGCCTTTGCCGTAAGGCACGCCGGCGAGCGAAAAAGACATCTCGACCGCGCCGAGAGCGCCGAGGATCATGGTTTCGTTGAGATCGCCCAAATGGCCGATGCGGACGAGCCGTCCTTTGAGATGGCCAAGCCCGCCGCCGAGAGCGACATTGAACCGTTCGAGGGCGATCCCACGCACCTTGTCGCCGTCATGGTCTTCGGGCAGCCACACCGCGGTCACCGTATCGGAACGCGCGCCGGGGTCGAGGGCGTAGAATTCGGGTCCGTCGTTGCCTCGCCACACTTCGACCGCGCGTCTCGTCGCTTCGGCCAAGCGATGGTGGCGGGCGAAAACGTTTTCGAGCCCTTCCTCTTCGATCATCAGAAGGCTTTCGCGCAGGCCGTAGAAAAAGTGAACCGGCGCCGTGCCGTTCCACAGCGACTGCGAACTGCCTTCGAGAAGACGCCGCCAATCCCAGTAAAGCCGCGGCAGTTTGGCTTCGGCGCTGGCGGCGAGGGCCCTGTCGCCGACGCCGATAAAGGCCATGCCGGCCGGCAGCATCAGGCCCTTTTGCGACCCGGCGACGACGACATCGACCCCCCATTCGTCCATGCGGAAATCGAAAGAAGCAAGGGAGGAGATGGTGTCGACGAGAAAGAGAGCGGGGTGGCGCGCGGCGTCGATCGCCTCTCGCAACTCCTTGATCGGATGGGCGACCCCGGTCGAGGTTTCGTTGTGAACCGCAAGGACGGCCTTGATCTTATGGTCGCGATCTTCCCGCAGGCGCGCTTCGAGGCGCTCCGGATTGGCGGGAAGGCGCCAATCGCCGGGAAGGGTCTCGACCTCGAGCCCAAAGGTTTCCCCGCGCATCCCCCAATTCATCGAGAAAAACCCGCAGTCGACGACGAGGATTTTCTCGCCCGGAGACAAGATGTTCAAAAGCGCCGATTCCCAAGCCCCATGCCCCGTGGCTGCATAGGCGAGGACGGCCCCTTTGGTCTTGAAGATGCGTTTCAATCCGGCGAAGCACTCATCGCTCAAGGCTTTGAACTCGGCCCCGTGGAAATCGATGACGCTGCGATCCATCGCTCTGAGGACACGCTCGGGAATGTTGGTCGGGCCCGGATTCTGGAAAAAATGATACCCACGGCGGACAGTCATGCGCGGATCCTTCTGAAACGGACTCTCTGTTGCGGAACGGGAAGGATAACCGGCAGAGGCGCCCCTGTCTCGGGTCGAGGGACCCGGGTCCAAAGCGGTCCAAAACGGACCAAACCCTTGGGCGCCTTTGCCGCAGAGACGCGAGAAGGCAGGGTGCCGACCCTGCCTTTCCCGTCAACCTTCCCTCCCGGAACTTGAGGCCGCGGCGAAACGCCGCTCATCTTCTGATGAGATTCGATCCTAGCGGCTGCGGGCGCCGTTCGTCACGCGATTTTATTCAAGACACCGCATATTTGACGAGAAAAAGAAGGGAGAGAAAAAGAAGGGAAGGGCGCGCTTCGCTGAATCGCCCGGAGAGGAGCTTTGCCGCCGTATAGGTGATAAAACCGAAGGCGATGCCGTTGGCGATCGAAAAGGTGAGAGGCATCGTCAGCGCCGTCACCATCGCCGGGGCGTATTCGCTCGCATCCTCCCAATCGAGTTCGGCAAGCCCTCGCGCCATCAGGCAAGCGACAAAAAGAAGCGCCGGCGCCGTCGCGGCGCGGGCCGGGGGCGTTGCGCGCCTAATGCCCGCCCACGAAACGGGGGTCGCCCCGCTTCGCGCGTCCGGCACCGCGCGGGTCGCGGCCGTAGCGATTGTCACCAGCGGTCCCCGGCCACACCAGGAAGAT
>JAJYIC010000118.1:5905-7364 GCA_021790295.1 Pseudomonadota bacterium
GCGGCGGCCGGAATCGACTCGGCGAGAGGCGCAAAGAGAAGGCTTGACAAAAAAAGGACGGCGACGACGACGGCGACGAGGCCGGTGCGCCCTCCCGCTTTCACCCCCGCCGCGCTCTCGATATAGCTCGTCACCGTCGAGGTGCCGAGAAGCGCCCCCGCCATGGTCGCCACCGAATCGGCGACCAGAACCCGGCGCAGACGCGGGATGCGGCCGTCCTTGCCGATAAAGCCGGCGCGATAGGCGACCCCAACGAGGGTTCCGGTGTTGTCGAAAAGATCGACAAAAAGAAAGACGAAAACGATCGTCGCGATCCCGGTTGCGATCGCGCCTTTGACGTCGAGAGCGAAAAGGGTCGGCTTGAGGCTCGGCGGAGGACTCCACACTCCGGCAAAGGGGAAGACGTGGAGGAGCATCCCGGCCGCGGCGACGGCAATGACGCCGAGCATGATCGCTCCGGGGACGCGCCGGCGGTCGAGAGCGATGATCGCGACAAAGCCGAAAGCGGCAAGAAGGGCGCCCGGCGCCTTGATGTTGCCAAGGGTCAAAAGGGTCGAAGGATCGGCGGCGACGACGCCGGCGTTTTCGAGCGCGATGATCCCGAGAAAAAGCCCGATGCCGGCCGAAATCGCGATCTTTTGCGATATCGGTATGGCGTTGATGATCCATTCGCGCACCCGCGTCACGCTCAGCACGAAAAAAACCGCTCCCGAGAGGAAAACCGCCCCCAAAGCCACCTGCCAGGGAAGATGAAGGCCTTTGACGACGCCGTAGGCGAAATAGGCGTTGAGCCCCATGCCCGGCGCGAGGGCGAGAGGATAATTGGCGTAAAGCCCCATCAGAAGGGTGGCGAAGGCCGAGGCAAGGCAGGTGGCGACAAAAACCGCACCCTTATCCATGCCCGCCGCGGAGAGGATCTGCGGGTTGACGAGGATGATGTAGGCCATGGTCAGGTAAGTCGTGATCCCGGCGAGGATCTCGGTCCTCAACGTTGTCCCGTTTTCGGCGAGGCGAAAGAAGCGTTCGACCCGAGATGGCCGTTTTTGCGGGGTAGCCGGTAAGGAGGCCGCCATCTTATCCTGCCCACGGTTGACAGTCGAGCGCGAGGCGCCGGCAAATGGCGCGCTCAAAGAGACGAGGATACAGAAATGGACAGCGGGCTCGAAGGGGTGATCGTCGCCGAAACGGTCCTCTCCCATAGCGATGGCGCGCGCGGCATCCTGTGGTTGCGCGGCCATGCACTGGAAGAAGTGGCCGAAGAGCTCGGCTTCGAGGGCGCCGTCGCGCTCTTGTGGGAGGGTTTTGTCGGAGAGGGCCTTTCCCGGGAGCGCATCACCGCCGAACTCGGCCGCGGGCGGCAAGAGGCCTTCGCCCGTCTTGGCGCCTGGCTCGAGGCGGCAAAATCCCGGCCTTTTGTCGAAGCGGTTCGTCTTTCTCTCGAATTCCTGCCCTCAGAGAG
>JAJYIC010000119.1 GCA_021790295.1 Pseudomonadota bacterium
GCGATTTCGCGCCGACCGCGGGCTGCGTCACGCTTTCGCGAGAAGATCTTTTGACGGTCCTCGGCGAAGCCCTGCCCGGTTCGGCGGTGGCTGTCGCACTTTGAGAAAGGGCAATGCCGCAAGAGCGGCGGCGGTCAGCCGGCGCCGAGCAGGACCCCCGTCAAGGCCTCGACGACGCCATCGATCTCCTCCTCGCTCGTTTGCCGGCCGAGGCTGAAACGGATCGCGCCTTTGGCGATATCGCAGGCAACGCCCATCGCCTTCAAGACCGGCGACGGCTCGATCCGGCCCGCGTGACAGGCCGAGCCTGTCGAAGCGGCGACGCCATCGAGGCGTTCGAGGATCTCCGCCCCGACCCGCCCCGCGAACGACACATTGAGCGTGTTCGGCAGGCGGTGATGCGGATCGCCGTTCTGGACGACCCGATCGCCGAAGCGCCGTTGCAATTCCCGCCAGAAGCGGTCGCGCAAGGCGCGGATACGGTCCATCGGCCGCAGGTCTTGCGCGAGTTCAGAGGCAACCCCGAGAGCGAGCGCGAGAAGGGCGCTTTCGGTGCCGGCACGCAGGCCCTGTTCATGTCCTGCGCCGTGGATCAAAGGCTCGAGCGCGACTCCTCGGCGCACGAAAAGAGCGCCCACCCCTTTTGGCGCGTAAAGCTTGTGTCCGGCAACCGTCAAGAGATCGACGCCGAGAGCGCCGACAGAGGTCGGGATCTTGCCGACGGATTGGGCGGCGTCGGTGTGGAAGCGTATCCCGTGCTCGCGTGCGATGGCGCCGATCTCCGCGATCGGCTCGATCGTACCGACCTCGTTGTTGGCGTGCATGACGCTGATGAGGATGGTCGCGGGGGTGATCGCTCGGCGCACCTCCTCGGGATCGACGCGCCCCAAACGATCGACCGGAAGAATGCTGATGCGGGCGCCGATGCGTTCGAGAAACCCGCAAGGCGCAAGGATCGAAGGGTGTTCGACCGCGGTCGTAATGATGTGGGCACTGTCCCGCCGGAGCGCGAAAAACGTGCCTTTGAGCGCGAGATTGTTGGCTTCGCTGCCCCCGCTCGTAAAGACGATCTCCTCGCTCTTTGCGCCGAGCGTCGCCGCCACCTTGCGGCGGGCATCTTCGAGGGCGGCCTTTGCGGCGGCGCTTGCCCAGTGGCCGCTCGAAGGGTTGCCGAACTCCCCTTCGAGAAAAGGCCGCATCGCCGCCGCGACCTTGGGGTCGATCGGGGTGCTCGCGTTGGCGTCGAGGTAGATCCCTTTCATGCCCCAATTCTCTCCCTTTTTCGGGGGGCGGAACACCGAAACTTTGCCGCCTTTGGCGGCGGCGGATTTACCATTCTTAAAACTCGGCGCTTTACGCTCGGCCGTGTTGCGCAATCGATCCGCAGGGAGAAAGCGGATGTGTCGGATCCTTATGAGGATCGTCAAGAACGAGTCCGGGGTGACGGCCATCGAATACGGCCTCATCGCGGCATTGATCGCGGTGGTTTGCGTCGGCATCTGGGACGAAGTCGGCGACAGGCTGCCGCACGTGTTTATCAAGATCGCCGACAATCTTTAGCCCCGCAGGCCGTCCGGCGCATCGCGGCCGCATTTTGCTGGGCGGCCGCGGCCGGGGGTTTCGCGCCGTCCGGCCAAGGCGTCCGATGGCGCGACTCGGCCGCGGCGCCTCATCCTGCGCATGCAATCGCAGGCAGACGTTCTTCAGAATGAATTTACGCTTTTTAAAATCTTTTTTAGGACAATTCTTGCCTTCTCGAAGTCAACCGCGCGGGAGAAGTCCGATGCGGCAAACGATTGCGGCCCTCGTCAGGAACGAATCCGGGGTGACGGCGCTCGAATACGGTCTTATTGCGGCATTGATCGCAATTGTCTGCGTCAGCCTTTGGGGATCGATCGGGACCAGCCTGCAAAATTCCTTTACCATCGTCGCGAACGATCTCTAGGCGCCTCTTGCGAGGCCGGCCGTGGGCTCCTTCGCGCGGGCTCGGGCGCGCGCCGTCCCTAAAAAAGGGGCGATGAGCGCAGCCTTATCCCCTCTCCGAAATGCGGGTTAAGCCCTTTTTTACCGAGTTTCGTCATGACTGCGGGCAATGAGTTCCTCGGAATTTCCGCTTTCCCGCGCCCTCCTTCATCCCTCGGCGGTATTCATTGCCCGCCTTTCCGGCCCTGTCCTCGGCGAGGCGCGCTGGCTCTCGGCGCGGCGGCTTTGCGCTTATTCCGCAATCATGATCGCCGCCTCGGTTGCGATGATCCTTTTTGCCATGAGCGGGCACGGGCTCGAAGACCCGAGCGGGCGCCCGATCGGCACCGATTTCGTCAGCTTCTGGACGGTCTCCTCGGCGCTTCTCGAAGGCCGGCAGGCTCTCGTTTATATCCCGCAAGCCCTTTATGCGCTCGAAAAGACGCTGGCGGGAGGGAAGGACATACCCTTCTACGCCTGGCAATACCCGCCGATCGCCCTCCTCCTCGTCTATCCTTTGGCGCTTCTGCCTTATCTTTACGCGCTCGCTCTCTGGCTTGGCGCCGGGATTGCGGGTTACCTCTCGCTTTTGTGGCGGATCCTGCCGCGGCGGGAGACATTGAAAGCGGGGCTCGCCTTCCCCGCCGTGCTCCTGACCGTGCTTCACGGCCAGAACGCGTTTCTGACGGCAAGCCTTCTCGGCTGGGGATTGCTCTTTTTGCGCCGGAGGCCGGCTTTTGCGGGAGTCCTTTTTGGCGTTCTCGCCTTCAAGCCTCAACTCGGGGTTCTGCTGCCGGTTGCTCTTTTGGCGGGAAAGCATTGGCGCGCCTTTGGCGCGGCGGCGGCGACCGTGGCCGGGCTTGCGGCCGCCTCCGCCATCCTTTTCGGCCCCGCAATCTGGCGGGAGTTCCTCGCCGGCGCTCCTTTTGCCGGCGCCATTCTCGATGACGGCCTTGTCCCCTATTACAAGATGCAATCGGTTTTTGCCGCGGTGAGGCTTGAGGGCGGTCCGCTTTTTCTTGCCTATTCCGTTCAGGCGCTCGTTGCCCTCGCCGTCGCCGCTTTTCTTATCCGGGCGTGGCGGCTCCGCGCCGATCCCGATCTGCAAAACGCCGCTCTTCTGGCCGCCATTCCCTTGGCGACGCCGTTTTGTCTCGATTACGACCTTATGGTGATCGCCCCGGCCATCCTGTGGCTGGCAAAAAAGGGATTGGAAGGGCGTGCGCTCCCCTTCGAGCGAACGGCGCTCGCGGCGGCGGCGATGGCGCCTCTTTTCTCTCCGGCTCTCGGCGCCTCGACCGGGGTCCTTTTGGCGCCGGTCGTCATGGCGGCGCTTTTCGCCGTCATCATGAGGCGCCTTTTCCTCGAGGCCCGGGCATGAGCGAAAGAGCCCTTTTCCGGTCCGGCGGAAGCGGCGATCGCTTTGCCCTTCCGCGGCCTTCGCGCTTTGGAGGCCTTTTTGCCGCCGCCCCTCCACCTTCTTCCGCCGAGCCCCCTTTCCGGTTTTCCGAAAAGGCGGCGTTCGGCCTCCTGTTGTTGGCGGCCCTGTTGGCGCGCCTCGTGCCGGTGTTGTTCGTGCCGAGCATGGTGTGGCCGGACGAAATCTTTCAGGCGACGGAGCAGGCGCACCGCCTCGTCTACGGCACCGGGATCGAGCCGTGGGAATTCGAATTGGCGGTGCGCTCATGGCTTTTGCCCGGAGCGATCGCCGGGTTGATGGAATTGGCGCGGCTTTTCGGCGAGGGCCCGCGCATTTATCTCCCCGTGATCGCGGTGGCTTTCGCGGCTCTCGCCGCGGCGCCCGTCGCCTGCGCCTATCTGTGGGCGAGGCGGTTTTACGGGGTTGCGGCCGCCTTTGTCGCCGGCGCCGCCGTCGCTGCAGCGCCCGAAGTCGTCTATTTCGCAGGGCGCACGCTTTCCGAAGCGGTCTCCGGCAATCTTCTCCTCGTCGCTCTCTATCTGCTGGAACCGGGATACGCGCCCCTATCGCGCGGTCGTCTTGTTGCCGCCGGCGCCCTTTTTGCCCTCGTCTTCGCCTTGCGCATCGAACTCGCTCCGGCGCTTGCCGCCATCGGCCTTTGGACCTTGTGGAAAAGCGGGCGCGAGCGCCTTTTGCCGCTTCTTGCCGGAGCGGCCCTCGTTCTCCTCGCCGTCGGCCTCCTCGATGGTTTGACGCTCGGCTATCCCTTTGCCTCCTTGTGGCGTTACGTTATCGACAACGCGCAGGTAAGTTCGACCTTCGGCGTCAAACCGTGGGACTTCTATTTCCTGCTGGAATATGGCGTTTGGGGGATGGCCATTGCCTTGCCGCTCCTGCTCGCGGCGCTTGGGGCCCGGCGAACGCCGCTTTTGGCGCTATGCGCGCTTCTCATTCTCCTTTCCCACATGGCCGTACCGCACAAGGAATACCGCTTCGTCTATCCGGCGATCCTTCTCGTCGCGGTTCTCGCCGGCTTGGGTCTCGGCGAATGCGCGCGTCTCGGCGCGGCGTCATTGCGGCAGCATGGCCGGCGCGCGGGTGTTGCCGCGCTTGTTTCTTCCGCGGCCGCGGTTCTCCCCTGGCTTCTTATCGCGGGGAGAGTGTGGGCGGCGCCGAACATGACGGCTCTCAGATACCGAGACCACGATTTCCTCCTCGCCGCCTCTTTTGTGGCAAACGGCCCCGACCCCTGCGGCATCGCCGTCTATGCGCGCGTCAAGAACATCTGGGGCGCGTCGGGCGGCTATACCTATCTGCAAAAACCCGTCCCTCTCTATTGGCCTAAAGACCGAAAGGCGCTTCTCGCCGACGGCCGCGCCTTCGATACGCTCGTCTATCTGCGCCCCTCTCCCGCTCTGCCGCAGTACAAGACCGCCCAATGCTTCGGTACGGTGTGCGTTGCGCGCCGCAGCGGCCTCTGCCGGCCCCGGCCGATGGCGGCGATGCCGGTCCCGCGCCCGCTCATCCCTTTGGCAAAGGCCGAGAACATCCCCGTGCCGCGATCGGCGAGCGGGCGACGGCGCCGCCTCGATCGGGCAACAGAGGTTTTGCGCCGAAACCGCGATCGCCGGGAGTGAAAAGGGTTGCGGAAACTGGATAGTCGCGCGCTTTTTTACCGGTTTGCCGCGCCTCTCGCGGCCCTTGCCGTCTTTTTTGCAATGTCCAGGCTTTATCTCGGCGAAGACAAGGCCCTCTACTTCGATATCTTGCGCTGGTGGGGCGTCAAGCCGTTCCGTTTTCCTTTTGCCGACATCAGCGTCAATCTTGCGGCATGGCAGTGCAGTCGTCACGGGATCGATGTGGTCCTTTGGAACCCATGCGACGTCCTCAAACGGCCTTACGTCTATTCTCCTTTGTGGATGGCGTTCAGGGCGATCCCTCTCGGCGTCAAAGACACCCCTCTCGTCGGTTCGATCATCGATTTCCTCTTTCTTCTTTCGCTTGGCTTCTTGCCGAGACCGCGCCGGCCGTTCGAACTCGCCCTCGTTCTCGCCGCGACGCTTTCGACGATGGTCGCCTTCGCCGTCGAGCGCGCCAATTTCGACGTCGTTTTGTTTCTGATGGTGCTCGCGAGCGCGCTTTTGGCCGAAGGCCGCTTTGCGCCGAGGCTTCTCGGCTATGGAGTGGCGCTCTTTGCCGCTCTCCTCAAATACTATCCGATCATGGCTCTCGTCATCCTTTTCCGCGAGCGCACCCGCCGCTTTATTGCGATCTCTCTCTCGATCCTTGCGATCCTCATCGCCTTCCTTGCCGCCTACCGCACCGAGATCGCCGAGGGCATGGCCGGAATTCCACACGGCAGCTACCTGACGGATATGTTCGGCGCCCGCAATCTCCCGTTTTTCCTTGGGCAGTTGGCAGGCGATGCGTTGGCGTCTGCGGGTTCGGCCGGATTGGCCGAGAGGCTGCTGGGGCTTTTGGCTTATGCGTTCCTTCTCGGCGCCTTTATCGCGATTTGCAGGCGCCTTCTGCGATGGCAAGAATTCCGCGATGGCCTCGGCAGGCTTGCCGAGCGCGAGCGGGTTCTTCTCGTCACCGGCTCATCCATCATCGCCGGTTGCTTTTTCGCCGGGCAAAGCGTCGGCTACCGCGGCGTCTATTTCCTATTGGTCCTGCCGGGGCTTCTCGCCGCCGCGCGCGGCGCAGCCGATGCCCGCCTGCGCCCCCTTCTGATCGGCGCAAGCGCCGTCATCGGGTTCCTGATGTGGGAGGAATTCTTTCGCCTTTCGCTTTACCGCCTTCTCGACCATTCGAGCCTGGCGAAGGGCGCGGTCTTAGGCGTCGAGATCACGTTTTTTGTCGCCCGCGAACTCGCGTGGTGGTGGGTCGTCGCCGCGATGGCGGCAATCCTCGCGGATTTTCTCCTGCGCTCCGAGGTTGTTTTTGCTTTGAGGAGGTTTTTGCCGCGACCGGCGGCGGCCAAAGAAGAGGCTGGAAGTCAATCTCTCCCCGTGCAAAGTCGGCGGGGCCTTTGAGGATAAGGGCCTTGATCGAAGAATGGGCTGTGCGCGAACGAGCCCCTTTATCGGTAATTTGCGGGCGGCGGGCGATCGTCTCGAAAGCCGTCCGCCGTCTTTCTTTGCCTTCTTCCCCGCGCATCCTCGAGGGGCGCTGCGGCCCCGGCGGAAACCTCTCGATGTTCGCCGAAGACGATGTGGTTTCGGCTTTCGATCCGGGCCTTTGTTGCCCTCGACCGCGCCCTCGTCTCGGACGCCGGGCGTCCTTTCCTCGCCTCGCTTTCCTTCCCTTTTAGTGTCGCGCCGTTGCCGGCCGCAAGGCCCCCGCGAACGCATGAGGCCGAGAGAGGCCGGCTTTCGCGCGCGTAGCGGTTACCAGCCGTAAGCGGAAAGGCCCGCAAGCGAGACGCTGCAACAGATGAAAGCGATCCCGACCCAGCGCAGCACCGAGATCGATTGGCCGAAAACAAAGCTCGCCGCAACCGCGACGCCGACGAATTGCAGCGCCGCAAACGCCTGGGCGAGATTGAGCGGGACCTGCCGCAAAAGCAGCGCATAAAGGATCCCGCCGCAGCCGAATAGGCCAAGCCCGGCCGCCGATTTCCAGCCGAACCCTCCGAGGAAGACGCGCTGCGAAAAGGGCGCCGAAGCGCCGAGCTTGAGCATCATATTGGCGGCGACGGTAAACGAGATCACCGCGACAAACCCTATGAACGTCTTCAGTTCCAGCATTTTTCAGCTCCTTTCCTGCGAACAGGGCCTGTGGCCGATCGCCGAGCGCGGCATGCCGTTGACCGGGGCGCTGCGGATCTTTTTGCGCCCCGCCTTGTGCAGCGGCGCTCCCACGTCCTCTCGCCGCCAGCGCCGGGGAATGCGCGGCGGCATCCGGTCGAATAGGATTGCGTCGAGGGCGTCAAAGCCGAAGCGCGCGGCGAGCCCGG
>JAJYIC010000120.1:0-5364 GCA_021790295.1 Pseudomonadota bacterium
CGTCGGCATGCGCGGATCGTCCCAGCCTCGCACATGGCCGCCGCGAACAAGTTCGGCGAGCACGCGTTTAGACAAGAGCGTATGGCTCAGATTGAGCCGGGCGAACTCGTATTGGTGCGGGCGCGAGGGAACCGGCAGGTGGTCGATAAGCCAGTCGTAGAGCGGCCGATGGTCCTCGAATTCGAGCGTGCAGAGCGAATGCGTGATGCCTTCGATGGCGTCGGATTGCCCGTGGGCGAAATCATAGCTCGGATAGATGCACCAGGCGGTGCCGGTGCGCGGATGCTCGGCGTGCAGAATGCGATAGAGCGCCGGATCGCGCAGGTTGATGTTGCCGGAGGCCATGTCGATCTTGGCGCGCAGGACGCGCGCCCCGTTCGGAAACTCGCCGGCGCGCATGCGGCGGAACAGATCGATGTTCTCGGCGATGCTGCGCCCGCGATAGGGGCTTTCGGTGCCGGCCTCGGTCAATGTGCCGCGGGTCGCCCGCATCTCCTCCTGCGTCTGGTCGTCAACATAGGCCAAGCCTGCGCGGATCAAATGCTCGGCCCATTGGTAAAGCTGCTCGAAATAATCCGAGGCATGATAAAGATGTCCGCCCCAGTCGAAGCCGAGCCAGCGCACGTCGCGCTCGATGGCGTCGATATATTCCTGCTCCTCTTTCAGCGGATTGGTATCGTCGAAACGGAGGTGGCAGCGCCCGCCGAATTCCTTGGCGACGCCAAAATTGAGGCAGATCGATTTGGCGTGGCCGATATGAAGGTAGCCGTTGGGCTCGGGAGGGAAACGGGTGACGACGCTTTGGACCCGCCCCTCGTCGATATCGGCGGCGATGATGTCGCGGATGAAATCGCGACCCTCTTCTCTTTCTCTCTCGTCCCGTGCCATTGCCCGCTCCCGGCCGCCTCTTTTTATGTGGCAGATTGAGAGGCTTGAGGGAAGCCCGCAGACGGGCCGGGCAGGGGGTGATAGCATCAAAGGCAAAAGGGAGCGCCCTAAGAGCGCGAGGCGAGGCTTCAAGAGGAAAGGGAGAGCATGCGCAAATTCATCATCGAACGCGAACTTCCGGCGATCGGCAGCGCCCTGCGCCAAGCCCTCAAAGAGGCGGCGCAAAAGTCGAATGCGACGCTTCGAGAACTCGGGCCCGACATCCAATGGGTCGAAAGCTATGTCGCCGCCGACAAGACCTTTTGCGTCTATCTCGCAAAGGACGAGGCGATCATCAAAGAGCACGCCCGCCGCAGCGGCTTTCCGGCAAACCGGATCACCGAGATCCGCCGCATGATCGATCCGACCACGGCAAGCGAAGGCTGAAGGCCCCGCAAACCGGCCTTTGGCGCCTTTCAAGGCCCGCGGTGGCGGGCGGCGGCGAGGGCCGCGGCGATCTCCTCGGCGCTTGGTGTCGAGGGTTCGATGCCGATTTCGCTCATGGCCTCCGCGATCGCTGCGAGAAGGATGGGTTTGTCGAGCGCGTTGCCTTTGAGGCGCGAGGCGAGAAGCGCGAGGCCTCGCGCCGCAGCGCCCTCGGGATCGCAGGAAAGATCGAGATCGGCGATCTTCCCGTCGCGCTCCAAAAGGCGAACGTGGAGGAGCCCGCCTTCTGCCTTCGAGGAGCCTTCGGTCAAATAAATGCCGGCGGCGATCTTTACCCCGTTGGGGACGAGTTTGCGCCCGGGACGGTCGAGGGAAGAACGGTCGGAGAGACGAGCCTCTTCCTCTCGGATCGCCGCCATCTCCTGCGGCCGCGGATCGTCGGCGAAAGCTTCGAGGCCGAAAGAACGGGCGGCATGATGGGAAAAGCGGGCCTTTACGCTTGCGCGCGAAGGAGGCTCTCGCAAAAGCCGGCGCATCGAGGTCATATGCTCTTCGAGGGCGCGCTCCAGCTTTTCGCGGAACTGGAGCGACGGGACCTTCAAAGAGCGGGCGAAAAGCGCCCCGTCGAAATCGAAGAGAAAGCTGCCGCCGAGAACGACAGCCTCGCGCCAAAGCGCCGCCGCCGTGCCGCCGATCTTGCGCCCCGCGACATGGATGTCCGAAGGGGGGCGGGTGAGCGCGGCGATGCCGAAATCGCGGTAGGTCGAAAGGACGGGCGCGATGAAATAGGGGTAAAGGTTGAGGGGGCCCGGCGGCACGGTCCTGCGCGGGAAGACGAAGTGGAAGATGAGTTGCCTCTCGTCGATATAGACCGCGCCGCCGCCGAGACGGCGGCGGATGACGGCGAGCCCTTTTTCGGCGCAGAACTCGCGATCGAGTTCGCGATCGGCATTCTGGCTGAAACCGATGCAAAGATAAGGTTCGGCGCTTTCGACAAGGCAAAGAACGGGGGCGTCGCCTTCTTTCATGTGGCGCGCAAACCCGTACCACGCCGCTTGCGAAAAGAGCGCGCTTGCCGTTCCGAAATCGACGATTCTGAGAGCCATCGCAGAAAAGCCTTTCCCCGGCGAAGGCGATCCTCGCCCGCGCTCGGGCCCTTCTTGGCGCAGGGCCGGCATTGAGGCACAATCGAAAGATGGCGCGAAAGCTTATCGTCGTCATGGTCAATTCCGACCCGAAAAACCCCGAGGAGCTGGGAACGCCTCTGGTGCAGGCTGCGGTCGCGGCGGCGATGGATTACGAGGTCGAAGTGATCTGCGCCGGCACCGCGGGAAGGCTTTTGCAAAAGGGGTTTGCCGAAAACCTTCGGGTCAAGGCCGGAGCCGAAAAGAGCGTCTACGATTTCATCCGCGAGGCGCATGCAGAGGGCGTGCGCTTTTACGCCTGCCCCTCGAACCTCGAGCTTTTCGACATCGAGGCGAAAGACCTCATCCCCGAATGCCACGGCCTTCTCGGCGCGGCGGCGCTTATTGCCCGCATCATGGAAGAGGACTGCCGGGTGCTTTCCTATTGAGGGGCGATGGCGAGCGTCAAAGGCTCTCAACTTCCGCGCGAGCTTTTTTACGATGTCGAGAACGGGCTTTGGTACCGGCCTCGGGGCGGCGGAGTGGTCGAAATCGGGATGACCTCGGTTGCGCTTGCGATGGCGGCGGCTCTCGTCGCGGTGACGCCAAAGCGCGCCGGAAGGCGGATCGAAAAAGGCGAGGCTTGCGCCGTCGTCGAGACCGGAAAGACGGTGAGCGCCGCGCGCGTCGCCTTGTCGGGCTTTATCGAGGAGAGCAACGAAGTGCTTCTGGGAGAGCCTTTTCGGGCGAGCCGAGACCCTTATGGCGAGGGCTGGCTCATCAGATTGCGCGCCGACGATTGGCAGGCCGCCAGCGCAACGCTTCTTCCCGGCGACAAAGCCGCCAAAGCCTACGCCCTAAAGCTGCGCCGCGAGAAATCTCGCCGCCGCGCCGAGGAGGGGTAAAGCCGCCGGCAGGAGCGGGCGGGCCAACGACGGGGGCTCCTTTTCGCCCTCCTCTCAAAAATCGACGACCGGGAAAAAGCCGCGCTCGCGTTCGAGAAGATCGAGGAAATCGCTGCCGAAGCGCTCGCCGTACCAAGCTTCGAAAAGGGCGAAAGCGGCGATCGCATCCTTGCCGCCGGAAGACCCCGCAACGACGGCGTCGGCGGCTGCGGCGAGACGGTCGCGCAGTTCGCCAAAACCCGCATCCTCCTCTCTCCATCCCGCCTCGGAGAGCGCAAAGTCGAGCGCCCTCCCCCTCCCCTCTTCGAGCGAGGCGGAAGAGGCCGCGGCCTCTTTCATTCCTTTGAGCAGATGGTAACGGCGATAGGCCGCGACCCGCGCCTTTTCGAGCGCTTCGAGACGCGTGCGGCTTTCGCGCCGGAACGCCTCTTCCGCTTTTTCAGAGCTTTCGGCCGCCCGCCGCAAAGCCTCGAACGGATCGTCGCTCATCGCCCCCAATCAGCGAAAAATGCCGATGCGGTCTAGCCGGAGCTTGCGCAGATCGCCCTGGCGCAAGGTGAGCCCGACGCGGTCGAAAAACTCGAGGATGAGGATCGCAAGCTTGCGCCCTGTGCCGAGGCGGTCGCGAAAGGAGGCGGCGAGAACCGTCTTCTCGCCTAGAGGCCCCGCCATCTCGGCGAATATCGCGGCCATCTCGCGCACTCTCTCGCGGCGGTAGAAGCGGTCCTGAGAGATCTCGATGAGTTCACCCGCGCGGGCGAGACGCTTCATCAACTGGCGCAGAACCGTTTCGGAAAGAGCGAGTTCGCTTGCGAGATCGCGAACACGCGGGGGCTCGAACCCGCTGTCGTCGAGACGGCTGGAGAGGCGCCCCCAAAGTTTCTGCTCGAACGCGCTCAAAACCGCCTTGTGTCCGGGCAGGCGCAAAGCGGCGCCGGCGAGGGCGATCTTTTTTTCATCGAGAAGCGCCTCGACGAGCGCGTCGAAAACCGGAGGCGGAAGGCGAGGCGAAAGAGCGCCGCGAAGGCGGTCGCGTTCGATCCCTGGGCTTCCCGGCGCCTGCCGGTGATAGTCTTCCAGAGCCTCGCACAAGGCGCGTTTCAGCCCCGCAAGCTGTTCGCTGCCGAAACCGAAACCGAGCCGGCGCTCTTTCGACTTCAAGACCCGCGTTCCCGCTGCGGCAATCGCCGCTTCGGCTTCGGCAGGCGCGAGAGCGCGCGAAAGGGCGAAGCGGTCGAGATCGACCCCGGTCTTGGCGCTCTCCAAAAGGCCTTCGAGAGCGGCCTCGGGCGCTTTTGCGGTCAAGGCCGAAAGCGCCTCCAGATGCTCGGGGCGCCGGCGCCCGCGCGAGGGCGGCCAGGGATCGAGGACGGATCCGCCGCCGATCGTTCGCGCCCCTTGAGGGTCGCGCAGGATGAAACGGTCTCCGCCAAGCGCCGCGACCGGGCGGTCGAACGAGATTTCGACAAACTCCTCGCCGCCCTGCGGCAAGACATCGCTCGAAAGGGGCGAAAGGCGCGCCGAAAGATGCGCCGTGCCGAGATGGCAATGAACGAGGCTCCAGGATTTGAGAGCTTTCGGCGCCTCTGCGATGAGCCTCGCGCGGGCCTCGAAACGCGAGGTCGGAAAATGCAGAGAAGGCGCCGCCACAGTGTCGCCGCGTTCGATGCGCGAGGCTTCGAGCCCGGCCCCCGCAAGAGAAAGCGCGCAGCGTTCGCCCTTGCGGCCCGTCTCTGCGGGACGATTCTGGGCATGGATGCTGCGCACGCGAACCTCGATCCCCGACGGGGTCAGTTTGAGGCGCTCTCCCACCCTCGCCGAACCGGAGACGACAGTTCCGGTGACGACGACGCCGACGCCTTGAAGGATGAAACTGCGGTCTATGGCGAGGCGGAATTCGCCGCGCGGCTCTTCATGCGGCAAGGCCGCGGCCGCCGCGAGGAGTTTTTTTTCGAGAACGGCGATCCCCGCGCCGGTCGCGCTCGACACCGCAACGATCTCGGCCCTTTCGAGGGAGATCG
>JAJYIC010000120.1:5374-7327 GCA_021790295.1 Pseudomonadota bacterium
ACGGGAAAGAAGCGCGCGCACTTCGCTTTCCGCTTCGAGAAGCCTTTCCGGTGAGACGAGATCCGCCTTGGTCAAGGCCACGATGCCGCGTTCGAGCCCGAGAAGAGAAAGGATCTCCAGGTGCTCGCGCGTTTGCGGCATCGGCCCGTCGTCTGCCGCCACGACGAGAAGGACGAAGGCGATCCCTTGCGCGCCGGCGAGCATGTTGTGGATAAAACGTTCGTGGCCCGGGACATCGACAAAGCCGAGGACGGGCTCATCCTTTGCGGCATCGGCGCGATAGGCAAAACCGAGATCGATCGTCATGCCGCGCCGCTTCTCTTCGGGCAGGCGGTCGGCGTCAACCCCCGTAAGAGCCCGCACGAGAGCCGTCTTGCCGTGGTCGATATGGCCTGCGGTGCCGATGATCATAAAAGGAAACCGCCGCGGCTCGCCGCTCCTTGCCGCTTACAACAAGCCGCTTTTAAGGTAAGGGTTCGGATGGCCGCGCCTCCAGCCGGAATCGGTCATCAGGATATCGAGCGCGAGACTTCCAAGATCGTCCGCCATGGCCTCGGCCGCCTTTTCCTTCCCGGCGTCGATGATCTTCGTATAGGCGTTGCATAGAGGGCAGCTTTCCGCTTTTGCCGGTCCTTCTCCTCCGGCGATCGCATGATAGGCAATGCCTTTGCTGCCGCCGCAAAGGGTGCAGACTATCCGCACGTGGCGCCACTCTGACCCGCAGAAAGAGCAGACGAGATAACGCAAACCCGCCCTCTCGCCTTGCCCGTGGATAAAGCTTGCGAATGGCGGGGCGCCGCAAAGAGGGCAGGAGGCGCCCTCGCTTGGGCCGCGGCGGCGCGGGCCAAAGCCGCCCGCTTCCCTGACCGCCGCCACCTCGAAAGCGGCAGTGAGGAAAAAAGCCTCGGCCCCCTCTTCGCCTGGAACGGCACCCTCGAGGAGGCGCGCGGCAAAGCGGGCGCGTTCCTTTTCGCCGCGAGCGAGAAGCGCGCGCAAGGCCTTGGCCGCCTCTGCCGGCATCGCCGCCTTTTCGAGCCTTTGCGCGAGCAACGCCAGAGCCTCCTCCCATTCTCCCTTTTCGAAAAGCGCACTGCGGTCGAGAAAACCCTCCGCGGCAAGAGCGGAGGGCCCTGCCGCCGGAAAGGACGGCAAGGCCAAAAGAGCCGCATGTTGGGCCTTTGCGAGCGCCCCCATAAAGCGCAGAAACGCCGCAAACGGGTTGCCCGGCGCCGTCTTTTCAAAACGCAAGGCGCGCCCGGAAAAAAGCCTTCCCGCATCCGGCGGAACGAAAAAGGGCGCCTCGGGCACCTGCCCGATTTCGCCCGGATTAGCGACGAGACGGGGCGCGGACCCTTTCGCCATCCTTTATGTGTCCGCCGAAAGCGCACACCGCAAAAGTAGAGGGTTCTTGCGGGCGAACCTTCTTTCGGTCTTTTGCCGCCCCTGGCGGCGTCGGGTTTTCTCCTGGCGCCGCTCGAAGAAGGCGAAGGCGCGGGGGAAAGGCCTTATTTCGGCTCTTTCGTCAAAATCTCGTCGAACCATTTCCGGTGATGCTTGCGCGCCCATCCGGCGCTTACCCGGCCTTCGGTCATCCCGCGCATCGTCCCTCTCACCCACATTGCCGCATAGACATGGATGACGAGAAAGAGGATGGCGAGCCAGGCCGCCACCGCATGAACGAGGGCGGCGATGCGCTGCACTTCGATCGAAAAGGCGAACGCGAAATAAGCCTGCCAAAGCGCGATGCCGCTCACCAGAAGCAGCAGGACAAAAAGCGTCATCGCCCAGAAGACGATCTTTTCGCCGGCATTGTAGCGCCCGCTCGGCGGCAGCTTCTCGTCGCGCTTGGCGACGACGTCGCCGATCTGGGAAAGCCATTGCGAATCCTCGCGTTGCCACAGGTTGTCGGCGACAAAACGCAAAAAGAGGAAGGGCCGGCACAGCCGCCCAAAA
>JAJYIC010000121.1 GCA_021790295.1 Pseudomonadota bacterium
CTTGGCTGATGCAGCCCGTCCTCGACCGCATCTTTGTCGCACGCGAGGCCGCCTTTTTGCTGCCTCTCGCCGCCGCGGCCGTGGTCATCGCTCTTCTCCGAGGGTTTGCCGATTATGGCCAAAGGGTCCTCATGACGCGGGTCGGCCAGCGCGTCATCGCCGATGTCCAGATGGCCCTTTTCTCCCGCCTGATGCGCGCCGATCTCGCCTATTTCCAGGCGCGCCCCTCGGGCACGCTGATGTCGCGCTTTACGAGCGATGCGACGCTTTTGCGCAATGCGACGGCGAATGTCCTGGTCGCGATCGGCAAGGAGGCGGTCACCGTCCTTTGCCTTGTCGCGGTGATGTTTTACGAGGACTGGTTCCTCGCCGTCGTCTCATTTTTCGCGTTTCCTTTGGCGATAAACCCGATCGTCCGCATCGGCCGCCGCATGCGCCGGGTTGCCGCCAACACCCAGGCCGAGATCGGCCAGTTGACCACCCTTCTCGGCGAAACCATCCAGGGGGCGCGGCTCGTCAAGGCTTACGGCATGGAAGCCTACGAGGAAGCGCGGGCCAAAACCCTCTTCGAGCGCCTCTTTACCCTTTACAACCGGGCGATACGCACGCGCTCGCGATCTTCCCCTTTGATGGAAACTCTCGGCGGTTTGGCGATTGCCGCCGTGATCCTCGTCGGCGGCCACCAGGTGATCGCCGGCGCGCGCACGCCGGGCGCGCTTTTCTCCTTTATCACGGCCCTTCTCCTCGCCTATCAGCCTTTGAAAAATCTCGCCAATCTCAATGCTTCCTTGCAGGAAGGGCTGGCCGCCGCAGAGCGCGTCTTCGAAGTCATCGATGTCGAACCGCAGATCCGCGACCAGCCGGGGGCAGAGCCTCTCAACATAGAGGGCGGCGAGATCCGTTTCGAGGCGGTCGGCTTCGGCTACCATCCCGGCATCCCGGCTCTCGACGACATTTCGCTCACCGTCCCAGCCGGCGGCACGCTTGCCCTCGTCGGCCCTTCAGGGGCGGGCAAATCGACCCTCGTCAACCTCATTCCGCGTTTTTTCGAGGTCGACAAAGGACGCATCCTGATCGACGGACAGGACGTCAAAACCGTCACGCTCGCCTCTCTGCGCCAGGCGATCGCTCTCGTCGCGCAGGAGGTGACCCTTTTCGACGACACCGTCGGCGCGAATATCGCTTATGGCCGTCTTGGCGCTTCCCGCAGCGCCATCGAAAGCGCGGCCCGGGCGGCCGACGCCGAAGGCTTTATCCTGAAGCTCTCTCGCGGGTACGACACTCCCGTCGGAGAGCACGGAGTGCATCTTTCGGGCGGTCAAAGGCAACGCCTCGCGATCGCGCGGGCAATGCTCAAGGACGCGCCCATCCTTCTGCTCGACGAGGCGACTTCCGCTCTCGACAGCGAAAGCGAACGCCAGGTTCGCAAGGCTCTTTCCGCTCTCATGCGCGGGCGCACGACGCTCGTCATCGCCCACAGGCTTTCGACCGTCCAGGGGGCCGATCTGATCTGTGTCCTCGACCGCGGGCGCATCGTCGAAACCGGTACTCATGGCGAGCTTCTCGCCCGCGGCGGGCCTTATGCGCGCCTTTATGCGCTGCAATTCGCCGCGGAGCCGGAAAGCGCCGCTCCTCTCCCCGCTTGAGAAAGGAGCGGCCTTGAGCCCCAAAGAGAGCGGCCGCCGCCTCCTCTCGCGGAGCGATCGTCTCTTTCGCCTTTTGTGCTGGGTGATCTCCCTTTATGTCCGCTTCGTCTATTGGACCAATCGCTGGCAGATCGTAGGCCGAGAGCGGCCGCTCGAATTGCGCCGGCAAGGCCGCGCCTTCATTCTCGCCTTCTGGCACGGACGGCTTCTCATGATCCCGATGGCGTGGGCTCGCCTCGCGCCGATCAACATGCTGATCTCCGCCCATCGCGACGGTCGCATCATCGCCGGAGCGGTGCGCCATTTCGGCGTCTCTTCGATCGCCGGTTCGACCCGAAGGCGCGGTTCGGCGGCGTTGCTTACCATGCTGAAGCGCCTCAAAGCGGGCGAGTGCGTCGGCATCACCCCGGATGGACCGCGCGGGCCCGCGGGAAGCGCCAGCATCGGCATCGTCAATCTCGCGCGTCTTGCAGAGGTGCCGATCCTGCCCGTCACTTATGCGACGAGCCGGCGGCGCATCCTCAAAAGCTGGGACCGGTTTCACCTCGCCTTGCCGTTCGGGCGCGGGGTCTTTCTTTGGGGCGAGCCTTTTGCCGTGCCCTCCGAACTCGATGCGGCGGGGCTCGAACGCGCCCGGCTTTTCCTTGAAACGCGGATGAGCCAAATGGACGAAGAGGCCGAACGGCGGATCGGCCGCGCCGGCGCCGCAGAGCCTCGGGGAACCCTGGCGCAAGGCGGGGAACGGTAATGGTGCCGCGCCTTTACCGAACCGCGACAAGCGTTCTCTCGCCTTTTGTTCTCTCTTACCTGCGGCGCCGCGCCAGACGCGGCAAAGAGGACCCCGAGCGTTTTGGCGAGCGCCTGGGGCTTGCCGCCGCGGCGCGCCCACCGGGGCCTCTCGTCTGGATCCATGCGGCGAGCGTCGGCGAGGCAACCTCGGTTTTGAGCCTTATCAAACGTCTTCTCGAAAGCCCGTTCGGGCTTCATATCCTCCTCACCACCGGAACCGTCGCCTCGGCGCAGTTGATGGCCGAACGCCTGCCGCAGGGCGCCCTTCACCAATATGTGCCGGTCGATCTGCCGGCTGCCGTCGCCCGCTTTCTCGACCATTGGCGCCCCGATCTCGCGCTTTGGGTCGAAAGCGAATTGTGGCCCAATCTCGTCTTTGCCACCGCCGAACGCGGCGTGCCGATGGTGCTTTTGAACGGCCGGCTTTCCGCTCGTTCCTATCGCCGGTGGCGGCGCTGCCCCGGCCTTATCGGCCCGATGCTCGCCGCCTTCCGTTTGTGTTTTGCCCAGGACGGAGAGCAGGCGCGCCGCCTTTCCCGTCTCGGCGCCGCAGAGGTCGCCAAAAGCGGCGATCTCAAAGCCGCCGCCCCGGCCTTGCCCGCAGAAGAGAGCGAACTCGACCGCCTGCGGCGACGGATCGGCACGCGGCCTTTGTGGCTTGCGGCGAGCACGCATCCGGGAGAGGAGGAAATCGTCGCCTCCGCCCATTGCCTCGCCGCAAAAAGCTTTAAGGATCTTCTCACCATCATCGCCCCGCGCCACCCGGCGCGCGGGGAAAGGATTGCCTCGATGCTCCGCGCGCGCGGGCTCTTGATCGCGCAGAGAAGCGCCGGCGAAGCGCTTGCCCCCGAGGTCGACGTCTACCTCGCCGACACTTTGGGCGAACTCGGCCTCTTTTACCGCCTTGCCGGGATCGCTTTTATCGGCGGCTCGCTTTGCGGCAAGGGCGGACACAACCCGTTCGAGGCGGCGCGCCTCGGTTGCGCCGTTCTTTTCGGCCCGGATATGAGGAATTGCGCGCCGATGGCGGATGCTCTTGCCGAGGCCGGCGCCTCGGAAACCGTGACCGGCGCCGAAACCCTGGCAAATGCCGTTTGCGCCCTTCTCGGCGATCGCCGGCGCTTGTCGCAACGCGCCGCGGCCGCAGAGGCCGCTGCGCAATCCGCCGAAGGCGTCCTCGATGCCGTGCTGGCGCGGCTTTCTCCCTGCCTCGAGCCGCTTGCCGCAAAGGGCTTCGAAGCCTTGGAGAGAGAGCGCAGCGAACGCCGTTTCCGGCGCGCCTGATGGCGAGCGCTCCGGCTTTTTGGAGCCGTCCGCCGGGCCTCGCCTCGGGGCTTCTTGCGCCCCTCGCCGAGCTTTGGGAAAGGGCGGGGCGTTTGCGCGAAGCCTTCGCGCGCCCTTATCGCGCTCCGATCCCCGTCCTTTGCGTCGGCAATCTCGTCGCCGGAGGAGCCGGCAAAACGCCGGTCGCGCTCTCGCTCGCTTCGCGTCTTCTCGCCGAAGGAGTTCGCGTCCACGCCCTTTTGCGCGGTCACGGCGGGCGAGCCAAAGGGCCCCTCTCAGTCGATCCGGCAAAAGAGGGCGCCCGAGAGGTCGGCGACGAGGCTCTCCTTTATGCGAGGATCATGCCGACCTGGGTCGCCCGCGACCGCGCCGAAGGCGCGCGCGCCGCGGCAAAGGCCGGCGCCGCGGCGATCCTCCTCGACGACGGCCTGCAAAACCCGGGGATCGAGAAGACGCTTTCCCTTCTCGTCGTCGACGCCGCTTACGGTTTCGGCAACGGCCGCGTCATCCCGGCGGGGCCTCTTCGCGAAAGCCTCGAGCGAGGTCTCGCGCGCGCGGGCGCCCCCGTCCTCCTCGGCGAAGGGGCCGCACCCGCCGAGCTTTCGGCCTTTCTCCCGATCTTGCGCGCGCGATTGAAGCCGCTTTCCGGCGAGCGCTTTGCCGGACGTGCGGTTTTCGCTTTCGCCGGGATCGGCCGCCCGCAAAAGTTTTTCGCAACCCTCGAAGCCCTCGGCGCTTGTCTTGCCGCGACCCGTGCCTTCCCCGACCACCATTTCTACCGGCCGCGCGAGATCGAAGGCCTTTTGCAAAGGGCGCGGGAGCTCGGCGCGCTCGCCGTCACGACCGCGAAGGACAGCGTCCGCCTTCCCCCTTTGCTGCGCACCGCCGTCGAGGTGCTCGAAGTCGAGATCGTGTGGGAAGATCCGGCGGCTCTCAGAGGCCTTCTCCAACCCTTTCTCAGCGCGGCAAGCGATGCGGGCCGGTCGCCCGCCTAGCGCCGGGGTCGCGCCCGATGCGGCGGCGAGGCCTTTATCCCTTCGCCACCGCGGCGAAGCCCTCGCGGCTGGTCTTGCCTTCGCTCTTTTTGGCCTTCTTCCGCTCGCCTCTGCTTCGGCTTTGGGCGGCGGTTTGGCGCGCCTTTTGGGACCGCGCCTTCCCCTTTCGAACCGCGCCCGCGCCAATCTGCGCCTTGCCATGCCGGAACTTTCCGAGCGCGAAATCGCGCGCATCGTCAAGGGAATGTGGGACAATCTCGGGCGCGTCGCGGCGGAATATCCGCATCTTCGCGCGATCCGCGTCTTTGCGAAGGACGGCCCCGTCGAGACTCGCGGTTTCGAACATATGGACCGCGCGGTCGCGGCGGGGCGGCCGATGATCATCTTCTCCGGCCATCTCGCCAACTGGGAGATCGGCGCTCTCGCCGCGCTCGAATATGGCGTCTCGGTCATTCAGATCTACCGCGCCCTCAACAACCCTCTCGTCGATCGCATGATCGCCAAGTTTCGCGGCAGTCCCGGCGCCTTTGTCGAAAAAGGGGCGGAGGCCGCGCGCGCCGCCGCAAGCGCGCTCAAAAGCGGGCGGCATCTCACCCTTCTCGCCGATCAGAAGCTCAACGAAGGGATCGCGGTGCCGTTTTTCGGGCGCCCGGCGATGACCGCGCCGCTTCTCGCGGCTCTCGCCTTGCGTTTCGAGTGCGATCTTTTGCCGGCGCGGGTCGAACGCAAAGGTCGCGCGCGCTTTCGCCTCACCGTCCATCCTCCTTTGCCGTTGCCGAAAGAAAGGGACAGAAACGCGGCCGTCGCCGCCTTGACGGCGGCAATCAACCAGACTCTCGAAGGCTGGATACGGGAGCGGCCTTCCGAGTGGTTCTGGCTGCACCGCCGCTGGGGCGATTGAAAACGCGCCCTCGCCCCTCGAAAGCCGCCTCAGAGAAGCCGGCCCTCCTCTGGCGGAAGCTCTTTCTTAGGGGCTCTGCCGCCTTTCTTTTTGGCGGCGAGGGCATCGACCTTGCCGTCATGAAATTCGAGTTCGAGCGCCATCCCCGGCAAAACCGCCTTTGCCCTCGTCACAATCACGCCGAGCCCGTCGCGGACGACGACATAGCCGCGCTCCAGGAGGCTTTCGTGGCGCTCGGCATGGGTCTCTAGGCGGTTGCCAAAATTCTCGAGCCTTTGGCGGGGGCGCTCGAGAAGGTGCGCGAAGGCAAGCGCAAGGCGCTTTTCGTTCTCGCCCGAACGCTCGGCAAGCCGCGCGATCTCGACGCCGAGCGCCTCGGGTCTGAGGCGCGCCGCGGCAAGCCTTTGCCAAAGAACGGAAAGAATGCCCCTAAAGGCAAGACGCAACCGTTCGCCGCGGTCGTCCAGTCGTTGCACCGCAGGGCCGAAAAGATCGCGCGGCAAGGGAAGCCCGCGCGCGAGACCCGATAGCAACACCCGCCTCTCCTGCAAAAGGCGCGAAAGGCTCGAAACCAGACGCGCCGCGCGGCTTTCGATCTCGGCCAAAAGATCGAGGCGCACCGGAACCGCCATCTCGGCGGCGGCCGTCGGGGTCGGCGCACGGCGGTCGCTCGCATAATCGATAAGGGTCCAATCGGTTTCGTGACCGATCGACGAGATGAGAGGGATCGCCGAAGACGCCGCGGCGCGCACCACGATCTCCTCGTTGAACGCCATCAAGTCTTCGAGGCTGCCCCCTCCGCGCGCGACGATAATGAGATCGGGACGCGGCACGCCCTCTTCGGGAAGACGGTTGAAGCCTCTGATCGCCGCCGCAATCTCATCGGCCGCCCCTTCGCCCTGAACCGCAACCGGCCACAAGAGAACGGGGCGCGGGAAACGGTCGGCGAGACGGTGAAGGATGTCGCGGATGACCGCACCCGAAGGCGAGGTGACGACGCCGATGACCCGCGGCAGGTAAGGCAGTTTCTTTTTCCGCTCTTCGGCAAAAAGCCCTTCGGCGGCAAGGCGCTGGCGCCTTTCTTCGAGAAGCTTCAAAAGCGCGCCCACTCCGGCAAGCGCGATCGTCTCGATGATGAGCTGGTATTTGGAGCGCCCGGGATAGGTGGAAAGCCTTCCGGTGCACACCACCTCCATCCCCTCTTCCGGCGCGAAGCCGAGGCTCTGTGCGACCCCTTTCCAGATGACGGCGTCGAGGACCGCCGCTTCGTCTTTGAGGGCAAGGTAGGAGTGGCCGGAAGCGACCCGCCTCAAACCCGAAATTTCTCCGCGCACGCGGACAAAGCCGAAAGCCTCCTCGATGCGGCGCTTCAAGGCGAGCGAAAGCTCGGAAACGGTGTATTCTTTGACGTTTGCGCCCTCTAGTGTCGTGGTTTCGAAGTTCATAACATCACCCGATATCAGGCCCCGGGCGAACTTCGAAACCAGAATGACACTAGGAATCAATGGTTTGCTAGTGTCCTTTCGATTCTGGAATTCGCCTCGAGGCCGATAGTGAGATCATGCGAATTTCAGAATCGGGACACTAGGGACAATCCGCTCATGGCGCCATCAT
>JAJYIC010000122.1 GCA_021790295.1 Pseudomonadota bacterium
GGACAAACAAGGCCGACCCCAAAAACGGCGCCGCGACGCTTCCCGTCCCGGAAAGGACGGCGACGAACACGAATTCGCCTGAGGTCGTCCAATACGCCATCTCGGGATCGATATGGCCGACCGCCATGGCGGCGACGGCGCCGCCGGCGCCCGCAAGGACGCCGGCGAGAACGAATTTGAGGTGGATCGCGCGCTCGGCGGAAAAGCCGAGATATTCGACCCGGATCTCGTTGTCGCGTATCGCGGTGCCGAGATATCCGGCGGTCGAACGCAGATAACGGTGCATGAACGCGGCGGCGAGAAGCGCCAGAAGCGCGGCAAATGCGGCAAGAGCCCTTTGCGCCTCGGCGGGGCCGGGAGCAAAGAAGGGAAAGCTCGGCACCAGGATCGAAAACCCGTCGGTGCTGCCGAGGGTCGCGCTTTTGACGAGAACGCCGTAAAGGATCATGGCGAAGGCAAGCGAGAGCATGCCGAAAAAAATGTGCCGGTAACGCGCCAGCAGAAAGCCGAGGAGAAAAGCGAGAAGGCCCGCAGCCAAAGAGCCGCAAAGGACGAGAAAAAGCGCGCTCGAAACCCCGAACTCGATATTGATGAGACCGACCGCGTAGCCTCCGACCGCGTAATAAAGCGACTGGCCGAATGAGATGAGGCCGGAGCGCCAAAGGATCATGAGCCCCAGAACGACAAGACCTTCGGCGAGGGAGACGACGAGAATAAAGACCGCCCAGCCTGGCGCAAAAGCGGAAAGCGCGAGAAGCGCCATACTCGCCGCGGCAAGCCCCAGAAGGGTCGGGTCCGTTACAATGGTCGCGCGTTGCCGCATCAGATCTTGCGCGGCGCGGGCCGGCCGAAAAGGCCTTGCGGCCGCAGGATCAGAACGAGGCACATCAGGGCGTAGATCATGAACAGCGCGCCTTGAGGGAAAAGATGCACCGCCGCGGCATGCGCGAAACCGGCCGCGAGAGAGCCGGCAAGCGCGCCCGCGATGCTGCCCATGCCGCCGATCGCGACGACCGCGAATGCGAGCACGATGACCTCGGCGCCGATGCCGGGCTGGACCGAGATGATGGGCGCGGTGAGGGCGCCGCCGAGCGCGCCGAGAAGGGTCCCGAGAGTGAAGGTCACTGTAAAGACCCGCGCGACGTCGATGCCGAGAAAGGTGCTCATCTCGCGATCGTGGATGACGGCAAGAAGCATCTTGCCTCGCCGCGTCCGGTTCAATGTCCAAAAGAGGAGGAGGCCGATGATCGCGGCGGTGGCGATGAGGGAAAGGTCGTAATTGGGGTAAGGCAAACTGTCGATCGTCGTCGTCCCGAGGAGCACATCGGGCTGGTAGGCGTCATAAGAGTTCGCCCCCCAGAGGAGCAGCATCAGGTCGTCGAGGATAAGAAAGACGGCGTAAGTGACGAGAAGAATGATCACCTCGTCGCGGCCGTACATGAAACGCAAAACGCCGCGCTCGAGAACATAACCGAGAACGAGGCCGGCAACCGCGGCGGCGCCCGCCATCGCGAGATAGACGCCGGAAGCGAACCAGCCCGAGGCAAAATAGGCGCCGACGGCGGAAGCGGCAGCATAGGCGCCGACCGCGTAAAAATTGCCGTGGGCGACGTTCAAAATCCTCATCACGCCAAAGGTGAGGGTGAGGCCGAGGGCGACGAGAAAGAGCCAAGAGGAATAGATCGAACCGTCGACGAGGATCGCGACGGCCGTGGTCATCGTTCAATAGGCCCGTAATGTTGCGGTCGGGGCACGAGCCTTCCTTTGCCGCCCCCGCGAAAGGGAGAGAGCCGAACGCCTTCCGAAGAGGAGAAAGGGCGCCGCGGCCGGAGGCCGGACGGCGCCTTATTCCTCGCGCCCCGTTCAGGGGCCGGTTTCGCGTTAGAGACGCCTATCAGCGGCACTTTGCGCCTTTGAAACCTCCGGCGATCCACGCCGCGGCCTTGACGCCCGGAGGCGGATTGACGCACCAGGGCGCGAAATAAACGACTTTCGTCATTTCCGGCTTCCGGGTCTTGGCGTTGTATTCGTAAGTGCCGAGAGCCATCGCGGTCACCGCCTGGTGGCCTTTGCCGAGCGCCATATCGACCCTGTCGCCAAAACCGGCGTATTTGAGATGGGTCAGAGCCTTGATCACGTCGGCCTGGCTCGGAAACATGCGGGCGTTGCGTTCCCCCTTGTCGTAAGCGGCTTTGAGCCCGAGGATCGCTTGCGCCATGTGATAGGAAGGATAGATGGGCGCGGCGCCAAAACGCTTTTCGTAGGCCGCGCGGAACCAATTGTTGAGCCGGGTCTTGCGGGCATAGACGCCATAAGGTCCACGCGCGCCGAGGATGCTGCCGTCGGGGACATGTTTGGCAAAGGTGAACATGTGGGTCTCGCCCGTGGTCAGCACGAATCGCGACAGCTTTGGCAGATTGCGGGCCGCCGCCTGTTCAAGAAAGGCGGTGAGGTCGCCTCCCCACAAGCTGCTGTAGACGACCGCCTGCTTCTGGATAAGGAGGGTCGAGATCTCCGAACCGTACTGTCCGGAAAAGAGTTTCGGCCAGAGCACGGCGGTGGCCTTGGAGCCCGGCTCTATCGCCTTCATCGAGGCGTTGAAGTCGCGCCAGGAATCCTGTCCCCAGGCGTAGTTCTGATTGATCCCGGCGTAGGTTTTCGCTTGCGGATACTCTTTTGCGAGATAGCGGGCGGCGCCGACATTATCCATCGTCGCCGTGGCCGCGGTACGGAAGACATAATGGTAGGCATGGTCCTCGAAGATCCGCGGAGTGCCGCAGTCGAAGAAAACGGTCAATGCCTTCAACTGTTCGGCAACCGGAGCGACGGCAAGGCAGCTTCCGGAACTGACGTAGCCGACCACCGCATCGACATGGCGCTGTTGCACGAGGTTGCGGAAGTTTTCGACGACCTGGGTCGTCGATCCCGATTCATCGATAAAGACCGGCTCGATCTTCGCCCCGGCAAGGCCTTTCTTGTGATAAGGGGCGGGAAGAGAGCCCTTGTTGATCGCGTCGATGACGAGATTTGCGGCGTTTTCCGAAGGAATACCGAAAGGCCCGGCGGCCGGACCGGAGAGAAATGTCACGAAGCCGATCTTGACCGTTCCCGCGGCCCACGCCGGGCCTGCGAGCGAGGCGGCAACACAAGCGACGACGGCACTGCGGGCGGTCGCCGCCAAGACGGTGCGAAGGGTGCGCCGGCACATGACCATTTCCTCCTCATTGCGATTCTTGACGCTTTTGACGCCCGCATTTTATTTTAAAATCGAACGAGCGCAATTTTTGCTTTTGCTCGCGCGGATGGGGAAGGAAAAAAGCCGCAGCCCCCGGCGCGGGCTCCGGCAAAGAGAAAAAGCGCAGCCAGAACAAGCGCAAAGGGCGGAAAAAGCGCGCGATTGGCCGAGAGCCTAAAGTTGCGTTATCCTTCTGCGGCGGTGACAACGGAGGAGGGGCGCATGGGCGGCAAAGTGACGCTCGCGCTCGATATCGGCGGCAGCGGGATCAAGGCGGCCCTTCTCGATGAGGAGGGGGGGATCCTCGGCGAAAAGGAGCGGGTGCCGACCCCGCCTGCGCCGATTGCCCCCGAGGAACTCATTGCGGCGATCGATCGCGCCGCCGCTCCGCTCGGCGCTTTCGACCGAGTTTCCGTCGGCTTTCCGGGATTTGTCAAAGAAGGGCGGGTTCTGACGGCGCCCAATCTCGGCTCTTCCCTTCTCGCCGGTTTCGATCTCGAAGGCGCGCTCGGAAAGCATTGGGGAAAGCCTGTGCGGGTCGCCAACGACGCCGATATCCAAGGTCTCGGCGCGATCCGCGGCGAAGGGGTGGAGATGGTTCTGACCCTCGGAACCGGGGCCGGAACCGCGCTTTTCAAAAACGGGGCGCTTTTGCCCCATCTCGAACTCGCGCATCATCCGGTGCGCGGCAACAAGACCTATGACGAGTACATCGGCAGCGCCGCCCGCGACAAGAAAGGCAACAAGGCCTGGAACAAAAGGGTCGCTCGGGTGATCGAGATCCTGCGCTCTCTCGTCCATTTCGATCACCTTTATATCGGCGGGGGCAACGCCCAACATCTCTCGCTGATGCTCCCTCAAGACGTCAGCGTCGTTCCCAATGTCGACGGCCTCATCGGCGGGGCGGGATTGTGGCGGCAGGCGCCGCGCGCCTCTTTGCCGCAGGGCGAAAGCGGGGAGGGGGCGGACGGCGGGCGCGTTTCCCCGGGGGGCGAGGCGATTTGAGAGGGCGGCCGCCGCGAATCCCGCGATGAAAAGGGGCGCGGCCCTTTTCTTCCTTCTTTTTCTCGGCGCTTGCGCTGCGCCGCCAAAGCGGCCTCTTCCCTCGGCCGGCGCGCCCCCCGCAGCCGAACTCGCAGCCCGCGTCCCTGCTTTTGCCCGAACCCCTTACGAGCCCTTCTCGCGCGCGGCCGCCGTCGCCATCGCCAAGGCCGAATGGCGGGCCTTTTATCAACCTGTCGTTCTTCCCCACACCCCTTTGCAGAACGACGAAGAGCGCGAAGAGGGTTTGTGGCAACTCGTCGGGCTCTACTGGTGGCTGGGCCTCGACCCGGGAACGGCCGATTCCCGTTTCACCGGAAAGCACGACGCCGAAGGCCATGTCTTCCCGCGCAACGAGGACGGCGATTACGCCTGGTCCGCGGCCTTTATCTCCTTTGTCATGCGTTTGGCCGGGGCGGGATCGAAATTCCCTTATTCGGCGACCCATTCCGACTATATCAACGCCGCGCGCTTTCATAAGCTCGGTGAGGATCCCGGCATCGCCATCACCTCGGAACGCCCCGAGCGTTACGCACCGAGAAGGGGTGACCTCATCTGCCATTGGCGCGGCAGGGTTCGCGTCACCTATGACGATCTGCCGACGGCGCATCGCTTTCCGGGCCACTGCGATATCGTCGTCGGGAAAAAACCGGGCCTTCTCGACGTCATCGGCGGCAATGTCGAGGATGCGGTGGCGATGAAGGAGGTGCCGGTCACCGCCGATGGCCGCCTCGCCCATCGCGACGGAGAAGTCGTAGACCCCGACCATCCGTGGTTTGTCGTGATCCGCGTCCTTTACGAAGAATGAGAAGAGGGCGTTGCCGGGGCTTGCGCCGCGGCGGCGCGCGGCGATAGTAGGCTCGCGCAAAAGGGGAGGAGGGAGGCTTATGACGATCATTCTTTACGATCTCGCCGGCGCCGAAAGCGAGCGCCGCTTCAGCCCTTATTGTTGGCGGACGCGTCTCGCCCTTGCCCACAAAGGGCTCGAAGTCGAAACCGTACCCTGGCGCTTTACCGAAAAGGAAAAGCTGCCGAAGCCCAATCAAGGGCGGGTTCCGGTCATCGTCGACGAGGGGGTGGTGGTCCACGATTCGACCGCCATCGCGCTTTATCTCGAAGAGCATTACAAAGACCGCCCTTCCTTGTTCGGCGGTGCGGTCGGCCGGGGCCTTGCGGCTTTCGTCCAGAACTGGACGGAAGGGGTCGTCCAGCCGGCGCTCACCCGCTTTGTCCATCTCGACATCTACCGCCATGTGGCGCCGCAGGACCGGGACTATTTCCGCCGTTCGCGCGAAGAGCGGTTCGGGATGACGCTCGAAGAGGTCGTCAAAGACCGCGACGCGCGCCTTCCCCCCTTTCGCGAAAGCCTTTTGCCGGTGCGCCGCACCCTCGAACGACAGAACTTTTTATCTGGCTCGGCGCCGGCATACGGCGATTACATCCTCTTCGGCGTCTTCGCCTGGGCGCGGGCGATCAGCGATTTCGAACTTTTGAGCGCCGGCGACCCGATCGCCGCTTGGCGCCAAAGGATGCTCGATCTTTTTGCCGGCCTTGCGCGCCGTTCCCCCGGTTACGGCGATTTCTGATGGAGAAGACCGTTGCGATCGCGACGATCGCCCTTCTCCTTCACTCTCTTTCGGCGGTGCTGTGGGTCGGAGGAATGTTTTTTGCCCACCAGATCCTGCGTCCGGCGGCTCTCTCTCTCGACGCCGGGACCCGCTTAGAATTGTGGCTGCGGGTCCTTTCCCGCTTTTTTGCCTGGGTCATCGCCGCGATCGTGCTCATCTTCGTGAGCGGATTTGCCATGGTTTACGGCGTCTTTGGAGGGTTCGAAGGGATCGGCATGCATGTCGATCTGATGGCGGCCCTTGGGATCGTCATGATGCTCATCTTTTTTCACGTCTATTTTGCGCCCTTCCGGCGGTTTCGCGCCGCGGTCGGCCGGCGCGATTGGGCGGTCGCGGCGCGCCAGCTCGCTCAGATCCGCGTTCTTGTCGGGGTCAATCTGGTGCTGGGTCTCATCAGCGTCGCCATCGCGACGAGCGGGCCTTATTGGGCCTGAGCGCCGCTTTTGGCGAAAGGGGTGAAGATAAAGCGCAAAAGCGGGACGGTCGCGGCCGGCAGACGCAGGGAAGCGCGCGCTCCCGCCCCTTTCGAGGCGCTTACTCCTCTTTGAGGCTCATCAAGACGAGCGCCGCGAGAAGGACGCCAAAAGCTTCGAAACCGGCATCGATCTGACCGAACGCCATGGCGAGGAGGGTGGCGGCAAGCGTCGAGGCTCCGAAAAGAAAAGGCATGGCGCGGTTCCGGCGGTTGACATTCTCGCAAAGACACCGCTTTAACGAAGATAGGGGCGCCCTTATTCCGCAAAGGCGAAAGGGAATGAGAATCCTTTATGTCGCACGCAGCGCGAGGCTCGCCCGCTGGGCTTCCGACGTCGGGCTCGGCAAGCATCTTTATAAGGTCGGGGTCTTTGAAGGCGATCCGAAAGCGCTCGCCCTTGCCGGATGGGCCGGAGAAAGCGACTGGAAAATCCTTGCCAAAGAGGCGGTCGATGGGCTTGGCGAGGAAGAGGCTTTGGCGCGCCTCGGGCAAAGGGAAATGGCGGTCGAGCCGCGCTTTTATCCGAAACTCAAAGAGGCGGCCGGGGTCTTCCGCGTCGCCCCCCAACATGTCGAGAATCACATTCTCGTCACCCGCGCCCTTGCGGGAGAGGGCGAGCGCGGCGAATTGAAGCTGAAGCCTTCCGATTTCGCCGCCTATCTGATGCGTTTTGCCAAAGGCTGAAAAACGCTTTTACGCCTCGATCGGTGGCGCCGCCCTCTTTTGCCGGAGCGCGGCGAGCGCGTCCGGGGTGTCGATATCGACGAGAACCCCGTCGTCCTCCATTTCGACCTCGACCACGAACTCGGCGTATTCGCCGATAAGGTGTTTCGCCCCGACGTCG
>JAJYIC010000123.1 GCA_021790295.1 Pseudomonadota bacterium
ACAAGAAGCCATCGAAATCGGCCTCATCAACAAATGCCTGCCGCAAAAGCACCTCTTGAAGGAAACGCTTGCCTGGTGCGAGACCATCAAAGGTCTCAGTCCACAGACCTTGCGCATGACGAAAAAAAGCCTCAATTTCGAGTCGGATCTGCTTTATGCTTCCTGGCAGCAGGGGATGGAACTGCTTGCCCATGTCTGGGGATCGGAAGAAGCGAACGAAGGCATGACGGCGTTTCTCGAAGGCAGGAAACCGGATTTCAGGAAATTCCGCCTGCGCGGCAAAGAGGAGCTCTTGCGCTATCGCGAGGCTCTCGCAAAAGAGGAGAATGGGATGGCTTCCCGCAAAGGCAAAGCGCGGTGAAGCGCGCCGAACCCTCCCCGCAAACGAGGGATAGGATCGCCGCAAACCCGGCCGAAGGCGGAAGGGAAGCGGACTATTTGCGCCCCGGCCGCTTTATCGACAGCGACCATCCCCTGATCGCGGCATTCGTTGAAAAGAGGGCGGCGGGCGAAAGCGAGCCCCTTGCCGCAGCGGTCAAGCTCTATTACGCGGTGCGCGACGAAATCCGTTACGACCCGTATGTCGCTTATGACGATCCGCAAAATTACCGCGCGAGCAGCGTTCTCTCGTGCGGCTACGGGTTTTGCGTCGGCAAGGCGGCGCTTCTTGCCGCCGCGGCGAGGGCTCGCGGCATTCCCGCGCGCATCGCTTTTGCCGATGTGCGCAATCACCTTGCGACGCCGCGCCTTCTCTCTCTCGCCGGCACCGACGTCTTCATCTATCACGGCATAACCGAACTTTTTCTCGAAGGGCGCTGGGTCAAGGCGACACCCACCTTCAACCTTTCTCTCTGCCGCAAGTTCAGGATCGAAGCGCTCGATTTCGACGGCCGCGCCGACGCCCTTCTCCATCCTTTCGACCTTGAGGGCCGCAAGCACATGGAATATCTGCGCCGGCATGGAAGTTACGCCGACGTCCCCGCCGAGATCCTGATCCCGGCGATGAGAAAAGCGTATCCCAACCTCGTCCGGCTCGGGGAGGATGAGCGCGGCGATTTTGCAAAAGAAGCTTCGGAAGGCTCTTCCGCGGAAAGGCCGGAGCGCCTTTGACCGGCGCCGAGGCGGTGCGGCAAGGGGAACGCTCTGTCGAAAGGCCTCAAAGCCCGGCCCTTTTCTTGCAGAGGCGCGGGAAGGCGGCGGCAAGCCGCCGCCCTCCCTTTTCGCCTAGTTCTCGTCGCTGTCGGAGGGTTCGCTGTTGGTTTCGCCGCCCGAACCCGGCTTCTCCTCGTTTTGCGCGAGAACCATCCCGTGCCCGGAAGCGCGAGCGCTCGCGCTCACCACGGCGGAGTGGCTTTCCGCCCCGACCGAAGCGATTGCCGGCACCGCGGCAACGCCGAGAACCGCGAAGAGGATGGCAAACAAAGGCGTCCTGGTCATCATCTGTCCCTTTCCCTTGGAGTGGCCGCACGGAGAATGTCGTGCGCGAACGGGGCCATCAGAGCAGGGGATCGTAAGGAGAATATCAGCGGATCCGGGAAAATTGTAAGGAAGTGTAAGGATCTCTCTCTTCTTGGCGCATTCGTGGTAGAATAATCCTTTAAAGATCGAGCAGGACGCGTGAGTACGCCTGCGCATATTCTTATCGTCGACGACGATGTGAGCATCCGCGTTCTCTTGAAGGAATATCTCGAAGGGAACGGGTTCCGGGCATCGGTTGCCGCCGACGGTCCTCAGCTGAGGGAGGCGCTGAGAACCGCGCCGGTCGATCTTATCGTGCTCGATCTGATGCTCCCGGGCGAAGATGGATTTTCGCTCTGCCGGCGCGTGCGCGCCGAGCGCGATACGCCGATCATCATGCTGACCGCCAAAAACCGCAGCGCCGAACGCATAGAGGGTCTGGAACTCGGCGCCGACGACTATGTCGCAAAACCCTTCGAACCGCGCGAACTGGTGGCGCGCATCCGCGGGGTATTGCGGCGAAGCCGCGCGGCCGAGGAACGCGCGAGCCCGGTTCGCGCCTTTTCCTTTGCCGGCTGGGAGTTGAGCCTGCCTTTGCGCCGCCTTCTTTCGCCCGCAAAGGTTCTCGTTCCTCTGGCGGCCTCGGAATTCCAGTTGCTGGCGATCTTTCTCGAGCATCCGCAAAGGGTTCTGAGCCGCGATCAATTGATCGAGCAGTGTCACAGGCGCGACGCCGGGCCTTTCGACCGCAGCATCGACGTGCGCGTGAGCCAGTTGCGCCAGCGTCTTGGCGACAACGCGCGCGAACCGCGCCTCATCAAAACCGTCCGCAGCGCCGGTTATCTTCTGGCGGCGGACGTCGTGCGGCACAGCTGAGTTGAGACTCCTCCCCCGCACCCTGGCGGCGCGGATGAGCGGCATTTTGCTGCTCGGCCTTCTCCTCGCGCAGCTTTTCAGCCTCGCCATCGACGCCCTCGACCGCGGCCGCGCGTTTTATCGCAGCACCACCTTGCAGGTGGCAAAAGAGATCGCGGATATCGCAAAGTCCCTCGACGCGGTCGGCCCCGGGGAGAGGGCGCGAATCGCCGCCGCGCTGAGCGGCCCGAGCCTCAAGATCGCCCTTTCGCGCGGCCCCGGGCTTAAAGAAAACCTCCCGCAAAGACCTTACGCGCGCGCTTTTCGGGCGATGCTCGGCCGCGAACTCGGAAAGGGCTGGCCGATCCGCGTTATGACGCGGCGATCGAGAGGGCGCGCCAACGCCAAAGCGGCTTCCTTCTGGGAGGCCCCGGTCAATGCCCTCGACCGTTATCTGACGCTGCGCCTTTTCTATCTCGCGCCGCGCGGTCTTTCCTTCGAGGCCGAGGTCGCACTTCATGATTCGAGCCTCGCGCGCTTTACCGCACCCCTCCCCTATGAACATGTCACGCGCCTTTACGTGCTGTTGCCAAAGCTCTTCTTGATGCTTTCGATCCTCGTCTTGCTTCTGCTTTTCGCCGTCGGCTGGGTCACCCGTCCGCTCGAAAACATGGCGCGGGCGGCGCTCGCTCTCGGAAAGGACCTCAATCGCACGCCTCTCGCGGAAAGCGGTCCCGAGGAGATCCGGGTCACCGCGCGGGCACTCAATGTCATGCAGCTGCGCCTTCTCGGCTTTGTCCGCGATCGCGCGGCGATGCTGGCCGCCCTTTCGCACGACCTCAAGACCTTTATCACCCGCCTCAGGTTGCGCGCCGAGCTTCTCGAAGAAGACCGGCATCGCGACCGTTTGATCGCCGATCTCGGCGCCATGTCGGCGATGGTGGAGGCAACGCTCGACTACCTCCACGGGATCGAGCCGGTTGAGGGCCGCGTCACTTTCGACATGACGGCCTTGGTCGAAAGTGTGCGCATCGACGCCGAGGATCTCGGCTGGAAGGTCGAGGTCTGCGGCATGGCGAAAGAGCCCTTTTTCGGCAACCCGCAAGATCTTCGCCGCTGCCTCGTCAACCTTGTCGAAAACGCCGTCACTTATGGCGGAGGCGCGACCGTCGTCCTTGAAGAAAGGCCCCGCGAACTGGCGATCGCCGTGTGCGATCAGGGCCCGGGGGTTGCGCCCGACGAACGGGAGAAGGTGTTCGAACCTTTTTATCGCGGCGCCTGTTCGCGCGCTCGCGATGCGAAGGGGACCGGTCTCGGCCTCGCCATCGCCCGAACCATCGCCCGCGCGCATGGCGGCGACGTGGTGCTGGAAAGCGGAACGCCGAAAGGCTTTCGTTCGGTCGTGCGCCTGCCGCGCCTTGCCGCCGCGAAACCGGAAACGGAGGGCGCGGGGCCGAAGGCTCTTTCTTGAGCGCCGGCGCAGGCCTTCCTTTCAGCGCAGATAGGCCTCGCTCGCATAACGGCGCATCATGCGCTGGCTGTTGAAGTGCGAGGTGATGTTGGCGATCGCCCCTTTCATCATCCGGCACCAGCCCGCCCTGTCGGCGTGATAACGAGGCAAGACGGCGCTTTCGAGCCGCTCATAAAGCAGAGCCGCATGGCGTTCGGGCGCCTCGCCTTCGGGGTCGATCGACCAGCCCGTCACCCCTTCGATGCAGGCCTCGATCCACCAGCCGTCGCGCACGCTCAAACTGAGGACGCCATTGAACGCCGCCTTCATGCCGCTCGTTCCGGAGGCTTCGAGAGGGGGCAAGGGCGTGTTGAGCCAAAGATCGCAGCCTGCGACCAGCATCATCGCCATTTGCATGTCGTAATCCGGCAGGAAGGCGCAGGCAACCCTCCCGCGCAGCCGGGCGATCAGATCGCAAATGCGCCTGATGCTCTCCTTGCCTTCGCTGTCGCGGGGATGAGCCTTGCCCGCGAGCACCACCTGGAAAGGATGGCGCGAGGCAATCGCGGCGAGGCGATCGAGGTCTTCGAACAAAAGAAGCGGGCGTTTATAACCCGTCATGCGGCGGGCGAAGCCGATGATCGGGAGGCCCATGTCGAGAACGATGCCGGTCGAGGCTTTCACTCCTTCGACGAGTTCGGCTTTCGCCTTCTCGTGGCATCGCCACAGCTCGTCGTCGCCGAGGTGCAAGGCGCGGACGAGAACTTCGGGCTCGTGCTGCCAATGCGGCCAGTGGGCGCCATAAAGCTCGGCGAAGGCTTTGTGCGTCCAGGTCCCCGCGTGGACGCCGTTGGTGACGGCGTGGACGCGGTAACCCGGATACATTTGTTTCGTAATTTCGGCGTGGCGGCGGGCGACGCCGTTGACATAGCCCGCGAGGCTCAGAGCAAGGCGGGTCAGGTTGAGGCGGTCTTCGCCGGCAAGCTTCTTCAACGCCTCGAGCTCGATGAAATCGGGCAGAAGCCTTTCGAATAGCGCGTAAGAAAAGCGGTCCTGGGCGGCTTCGACCGGGGTGTGGGTGGTAAACGCGCAGCGCTCGCGCACTTCGGCGATATCGTAAGCCAACTCTCCGGCGATTCTTTCCTCGGGGGGGATGCGCCAGCGGTTCAAAAGGTCGAGCGTCAAAAGCGCCGCATGGCCTTCGTTGAGGTGGTAGGTGTGGAGGTCGAAGCCGAGCGCGCGCAGAATGCGTATGCCGCCGACGCCGAGAATGATCTCCTGCTTGAGGCGATACTCCTCATCGCCGCCATAAAGATAATGGGTGAGAACCCGGTCCTCCTCGCCGTTCTGGTCGAGATCGGTGTCGAGAAAGAGGATCGGGACCCGGTGCCCGTGCGGGCAGGCGTGGACGTAAAGCCAGGGACGGATCCACACCGGCTTTCTTTCGATCTCGACCGCGACCATGGCGTTCAAAGGCGCGCACCAGCGTTCGGGCTGCCACCAGTCGGGCGCCTCCGATTGCCGTCCCTCGGCATCGATCTTTTGGCGGAAATAACCGGCCCTGGAGAGAAGCGTTACGAAGACGACGGGAAGCTCGAGATCGGCGCAAGAACGGGCCACATCGCCGGCGAGGATGCCCAATCCGCCGGCGTAACTGCGCATCTCCGGCCTGACGGCAATTTCCATCGACAGATAGGCGATGTGCGTGCGGGAGATAAACGCTTCGGCCGAGGGCATAGGGCTTCATCCTCGCCGGCAACGACGCCCAGCCAACCCGGCCGGGAGGAGGAACCCTATTCCTCTGCGCCGGGCGCTCTTTGATCTCCGTCAATCGGGCGCGAGAGAGGAGAGAGCAGGATAAGCGCCCTTGTGTCTCCTCTCTGCGCCGCCCGCGCTTCTCTTGCCTGCAGCGCGAATTGGCTGATAGGGTACCGTTCAAAAATGGTTCATCGGCGGCAAAGCCTTGCCGCAAGGACCAGGACCATCAAGGAGAGAATGCCGTGACAACGACATCCGAGAGCATCGAGACCATCCCGTGGTGGAAGGAACCGACAAAGGATCAATGGCTCGCTTGGGTTGCGGGCTTTCTCGGTTGGATGCTCGACGTCTACGATTTCACTCTCTTTCTCGTCATCATCGCGCCCGTCGCCAAGGCTTTTAACGTGCCGATCCCGGATGTGGCGTGGGCGGTGACGCTCACCTTGTGGTTGCGGCTTGTGGGTGCGGTCGCCAATGGCTGGCTTGCCGACCGCATCGGCCGCAAGGTGCCTTTGATGCTGGCGATCGGCTGGTTTTCGTTGTGCAATTTCATCGCCGGCTTTGCCCCGACTTTCGGTTTTCTCTTTTTCTTCCGTGCCCTTCTCGGCATCGGCATGGGGGCGGAATGGGGGGTTGGCGCCTCGCTCGCGCTGGAGAATTGGCCGGCGCGTTCGCGCGGCTTTATGGCAGGGGTGATGCAAGGCTCTTTGGGGCTCGGCTTTTTGTTGTCGAGCCTCATTTTCGGGCTCTTTTACCCGATCATCGGCTGGCGCGGCATGTTGTGGGTCGGCATCCTTCCGGCCCTCGTTCTCATCTACATATTCCGTTTCGTCAAAGAACCCAAATTATGGCTTGAAAACCGGATGAAACAGAGGGCGCAACATCATGAGGTGCGGGCGCCGCTTTTCTCGATCTTCAAACCCGGATTAGTGTGGAATACGCTCAACGCCTGCTGGTGGCAGGCAAGCGGGTTTATCGTCTATTACTCGATCTGGACGCTTTTCGCGACGCATCTGCAAAACGATTTGCATTTGAGCCCGGCTTTTATCGCCACTCCGCTGATGATCGGCAATTTCGCGGTATTTGTTGCCTGCTCGGGCTGGGGTTGGGTCGCCGACCGCATCGGCCGGCGGCGGACTTTGATGCTGATCGCCGCGGTCGGCATACCGATCACGCCGCTCTATCTTTTCACCCAGAACGTGACCCTGATCTCGATCGGGCTTCTGCTTCAGGGGTTGTTCGCCGGCGGCGGCATCAACAGCCAGAACGCAAGCTATATGGCCGAACGGTTTCCGACCGAGGTTCGCGCCACGGCGAGCGGGTTTTGTTATCAGATCGGCGCCGTCTTCGGCGGGTTTGCGCCTCCCGTCATCGCCTATTTCGCGACCACATTCCACTTCGGCTTTGCCGTTCCCATGCTGATCGGCACGGTTCTCGGCTGCGCAAGCTGGATCGCCGCCGTTTATCTCGGCCCAGAGACCAAAGGCAAGGTTCTCGCCGCCGATCTCGAAGTGGTCTAGAGCGACAAAAAGGGGAGCCGGAGCGGCGCCTTGAAGCGCCGCGAAATCGGCGTTGCGGCTCCCCTTCTTTCTCCCCCCCCCCCGCGAGCCACTTGCTCTTCTT
>JAJYIC010000124.1 GCA_021790295.1 Pseudomonadota bacterium
TGACCCCGCTGTCTCTGAGTGCGCGCAGATAGGCGATGTCGTTGTTGGGATAGCCGAGTTCGATCACCGCGTCGGGATGGGCGGCGCGGATATTATTGATCAGAACCGTGTAGCTGTTTGTCGGGGTCGGCACGCCGTGATCATAGACAATCTTGATCGGCGCTTTCGAAGCATGGAAAAAACCGCGCAGAGCGATCGCCTCGCTGCCGGTAAAGTCGTTGGTCGAATAGAGTAAAGCGATGCGCTTGATGCCGAGCTTCACCCCGTCGGTGGTGAGAAAGTCGGCGATGTATTTTGGCCAGATGCTGGATACCGGCAGGTCGATCAGAACGATGTAAGGATTGTCCTTGCTGAAAAAGGTCGGACCCGTCCCGTCCTGATCGATCAGAAGCATCTTGTGGTTGCGCGCGATCGGCACCGCGACCGAAGTCAAAACCGAGCCCGCATCCGAAACCAGGATGTCGACCTTGTTGACGGTGATGAGCTGATTGTAAAGGGTCGCCGCGGTCGCGGTGTTGCTCTGGTCGTCATAGGCGATAAGTTTGATCGGGATCTTCTTGTGGTAAGGCTTGACGAAGACGCCGCCTTTGGCGTTCACCTCGTCGACCCAGAGCCGGAAGCCGTAGTAGGTCGGCATCGAGATCCCGGGAAAGACCCCGGAAGAGGCGTAAAGGGTGCCGATGGTGATCGCGGCTGGGGCCTTCCCTGGGCTCGCCGCCGCGGCGAAGGCCGGCAACAACGCAAACAGCAATCCGAGAAGGAGTTTCCTCAACATTTTCGACCTCGCGAGCATGGGGCGAGCTCTCTTTATAATTGAACGCAACGATAGAGCGAGCCCGCCCTCTCTGTCAACCGTTGAATACCATAACAAGGGAACCGAACGGCGAAGCCCGCCCGCCCACCGCCGCCCGCAAGCGGCGGCGAGGCAGAAGCGGGCGCCGGCGCGAGACCCTTTCACTTTGCCGGATAAACGGGGGCGCCGGTCTTGAGGCGGTGCGGGTAGACGATGACGAATTTTTCGCCCCCTTTGCCGTCAGCGACGATCTGGCCCAAAGGCGTGATCTCGCCGATTTGCGCACCTTCGGAATTGAGTTTGAAGCTGCCGTCGATGGTTGTGAGCTTTCCCGATTGTGCGAAGATCGCCTTGCGCAAAGCCAGTTGCGCCATGCTGTCCGTCGTCGCCAAAGCCTTTTCCAAAAGAAGGCCGGTGGTATAGCCGGCGACGGCGTTGAAACCGAAAGCGATCTTGGTCTCGCCGTATTTCTTGTCCCAGGCCTGGCGGTACTGCGGGAGGGTCATTCCGAAGCCGGCCTTATACTGCAGGACCGAAGAGGGCACGTAAGTGAAGACGTCCTCGAGCCCTTTCAATCCGACCGTCTTCATCAAAAGCTCAGGCTCGATCCCCGGATAGACGGCGAACTGCCACTTGAACTTGACCCCGCTGTCTCTGAGTGCGCGCAGATAGGCGATGTCGTTGTTGGGATAGCCGAGTTCGATCACCGCGTCGGGACGGGCGGCGCGGATATTGTTGATGAGGACCGTATAGCTCGTGGTCGCGGTCGGCACGCCGTGAAAATAGACGATTTTGACGGGCGCTTTCGCGGCATTGGTCATGTCGCGTATGGCGACCGCCTGGCTGCCGGTAAAGTCGTTGGTCGAATAGAGGATGGCGATGCGCTTGACGCCGAGCTTCACGCCGTCGGTCGTAAGAAAGTCGGGAATATATTTCGGCCAGACGCTCGACACCGGGGTGTCGATCAGAACGATGTAAGGGTTGTCTTTGCTGAAAAAGGTCGGACCCGTCCCGGTCTGGTCGATCAGAAGCATCTTGTGGTTGCGCGCGATCGGCACCGCGACCGAGGTCAAAACCGAGCCCGAATCGGCGACCAGGATATCGACCTTGTTGACGGTGATGAGCTGATTGTAAAGGGTCGCCGCGGTCGCGGTGTTGCTCTGGTCGTCATAGGCGATAAGTTTTATGGGGATCTTCTTGTGGTAAGGCTTGACGAAGACGCCGCCTTTGGCGTTGACCGCGTCGACCCAGAGCCTGAAGCCGTTGTAGACCGGCATCGAGATTCCCGGGAAGGTGCCCGAAGACGCGTAAAGGGTGCCGATCGTGATCGCCGAAGGCGCTTTTGCCGCCGATGCTGCGCCCGCCAAAAGGGGCAAGGCCAGCGCCCCCGCCAGGATCCTTGTCAAACGCCTCATGGTTTTCCTCCTCTCTTGCGATTTTCTGTGGCGCGTCCGCCGCAATGCGAGGCCGGCGCGACATCCGTTATCGGCTTTTGAAACGGGGCTTGCGCTTCTCCACAAACGAGCGAAAGCCTTCTTTCGTATCTTCGCTCTCCTCGATGTCCGATAATACGCTCCAGGCATAAGCGATGCCTTCGCTCGGCCCGCGATTGAGGGCGCCCAATATGGCTTTTTTCGAGCCTTGGACCGCAAGCGGCGCCGCCTCTTCGGCGATGTGGTTTGCGATCTCCCAGGCCTTGTCCATCAGCGCGCTTTGCGGCAGAACCTCGGACACCAGCCCCCACTGGTAGGCCTCTTTGGCGGTAATGCGGAAATGGCGTCCTTCGACGACCATGCGCATGACGATGCCGAGAGGCATCTTCCATGCAAGCCCCGCCGACTCCACCCCATTGATGAGGCCAATGTTGACATGGGTGTCGAGAAACTGCGCATTTTCCGCAGCGATGACGATGTCGCTGTCTGCGACGAGATGCCAGCCGCCGCCGACGCAATGGCCGTTGACGGCGCAGATGAAAGGTTTGCGGATCGACTGCATCCTGTCCGTCCACGGCTTGAAGATGGTGAACCCTTCGGTCTTGCCTTTCTCGGGGGTCTTCCGCGCCGCTTCGGTGACGTACATGCCGCTGCAGAACGCCTTCTCTCCGGCGCCCGTCAAGATCATCACCCAAAGTTCAGGGTCGTCGCGGTAAAGGGTCAAGACCTCGAGAAGCTCTTTCGAGGTCAGGGCGCCAATGGCGTTCATGCGTTCGGGGCGATTGAGAGTGACGCACAGGATGCGGCCGCGCCGTTCCACCAGGATGTCCTCGAACGCCATGAAAGAATGCTCCTTTGATCGTGTCGGCGGTCCTATCGTCGGCCTATTGCCGGCGGTGCCGGCCCTTTCAGCCGCGCATCATCGCGCGGCCGATGATCAGTTTCTGGATTTCCGAAGTTCCTTCGTAGATCCGCGTCACCCGCGCGTCGCGATAAAAGCGGCTTACCGGATTGTCGGCGATGTAGCCGGTGCCGCCCTGGATCTGCAAGGCCGCATCGGCGACAAAGGCGAGGGTTTCGGAAGCAAAAAGCTTTGCCATGGAGACGGCTTGCGGGCTTGCCCGCCCTTCGTCGGCAAGGGTGGCGGCGTGATAGGTGAGCCAGCGCGCAGCTTCTGTGCGCGTCGCCATATCGGCGAGAAGGAACTGGATCCCCTGGAACTCGCCGATCGCCTTGCCGAACTGCTTGCGCGTGCGGGCGTAGTCGATCGAGATCTCGATCAGCCTGTCGCAGGCGCCGAGAGAGCGCGCCGCCACCAGAGGCCGGCCTTCCATCAGCGTCCTTGTCGTCTGCAGCCAGCCTTTCCCTTCCTCCCCTAGACGGTTTTCTTCCGGGACCTCGCACTCCTCGAAAAGGAGTTCTGCGACCGGGTGGCCGCGCGAGCCCATGGTCTCGTAAAGGGAACCGACGCGGAAACCGGGAAAGCTCGGTTCGACCAGAAAGACGCTCATCTCGCGGGCGCCTCGGTCGCGGTTTGTGCGGGCGACGACGCTGATGAGCCCCGCCGACGCGCCGCCGCTGATAAAATGCTTGACCCCGTTCAGATAATAGCGGCTGCCCCGCTTTTCCGCGAAGGTCGCGATGCCGCCCGCGTCCGAACCCGCGCCGGGCTCGGTCAGGGCAAAGGCGGCGCGCAAAGCGCCCGTTGCCATGCCTGGCAAATAACGGCTTTTCTGGTCCTCGTTGCCGATCGCGACGAGAGCGTCGGAACCGATCCCGGTATGCGAGGCGAGCGCGCCGGCAAAGCCGAAACCGCTGCGGCCGAGCATCTGGTGGACGAGAACCCGCCCGAGGCGGCTCAAATTGGAGCCGCCGTAACGTTCGGGTATGCTGATGCCGAAAAGCCCGAGCCCCGCCGCTTCGGCGAGAAGCGCATCGGGAATGTGGTTGTTCTTGTCGATGTCACGCATTTGCGGTTCGACGCGGGTATCGACAAAGGTCTTTACGGTCAGGGCGAGGGTCTCTTCCTCCGGGCTCAAAGTGAAGTTCATAAAGACTCCAGTTCTTCGAGAATCTCGTCGCGGTGCTGGTCGAGACGCGGCACGCGGAGGACGGCGGTGTCGACCTCGCCGCCGACCTTGAGCGGCACGCCCCAACTCGGGATCTCGCGGCCGCTGCCAAGGCGGACCGGCTTGATCATCCCGCGGAAGCGCACCTGTTCGTCGGCGACGACATCGGCGAGAGCGCGCACATGGCTGACGGGAACGCCCGAGGCGGTGAAAAGGCGTTCCCACTCTTGCGCCGGGCGCGCGCGAAGAAGCGTTTCGAGGATCGGCCGCAAGGCGTCGCGGTTCCTCACGCGCAAAGGGTTGCTCGCAAAACGCGGGTCGGCGGCAAGCTCCCCCGCCCCGAGGCCCGCGCAAAACCTTTGCCATTGCAGATCGTTGCTGACCTGGACGAGGCAGTATTCGCCGTTCCTGGCGGAAAACGCTCCGAGAGGGTAGATCCCCATCGTCTCCGAGCCGAGCTTGACCGGAAGGGGAAGATCGACAAGGGCCCCTTGCAGATAGGCGTGCATAAAGCCGAGAGCGGACTCCATCAACGAGACTTCGAGGAGAAGGCCACGGCCGGTTTGCGCGCGATTGTGAAGGCCTGCGAGGATCGCGCCCCAGGCGAGATAAGCGGTCGCGATATCGATGGGCGAGCCGCCGCAGCGTATCGGCGGGCGGTTCTTCTCTCCCGTGATCCCCATCATCCCGACAAAGGCCTGCATCATCGAATCGTAAGCGGGAGCGCCGGCGCGCGGGCCGCTCCTGCCGTAGCCGCTCACCGACACCCAGACGAGAGAGGGTTCCGTTTCCTTGAGATCGGCCCAGCCGAGCCCCAGCTTTTCGAGCGTCCCCGGCCTATAATTCTCGATCAAAACGTCGGCTCGTTGCAAAAGCCGGCGGAAAAGAAGCGCGCCTTCGCCGCTTTTGAGGTCGATCGCAATGCTGCGCTTGCCGCGGTTGCAACTGACGAAATAGACGCTTTCGCCATCGACGAAAGGGGGCCAGTGGCGCATTTCGTCGCCGCCCGGCGGCTCGAGCTTGATGACGTCGGCTCCCATTTCGGCGGCGAGCATGGTCGCCACCGGCCCGGCGATGTCGCGCGTCAAATCGAGGATGCGCACGCCTTTCAAAAGGGTCGAAAGTTCCGATCCCCCATTCCGCGCCATGCCGGCAGCCTCGTTGATGATTCGAGCGACGTTCCCTCCGGGATTTCAGCTTGAAATCTCCGGCGAGAACACTCCGCGGCCAAGGCGCCGATAGCGTCCTTGATCCAGATCAATCAGGGCGCGATGTCGGGATCGATCAAGACGCCGGGATTGAGGATCGCCTGCGGATCGAGGGCGCGTTTTGCCGCTTTGAGGGCGGCGGCAAAAAGTTCCGGCCTTTCCCTGTCGTACCAGGGGCGGTGGTCTCGCCCGACCGCGTGATGGTGGGTGATGGTTCCCCCCGAAGCGATGATCGCCTCGCTCCCCGCGTTTTTGATCGCCTGCCACTCTTCCAAAAGACGCGCGTGGCTGCCCTGCGCATGGATGCTGAAATAAGGGGCAGGGCCGTCGGGATAGGCATGGGTGAAACGGCAGGTCACCTGGCCTTCCCTGCCGGTCGCCTCGCGGATCGCCTTGAGGGTTGCCCCTTTGACCGCCTCGTGCAGGGCTTCGAAGCGATCCCAGGTGATCGCCGTCTCGACGGTGTCGGTGATGATCGCCCTATTGATCAGAGTTTCGCGGTTGTAGGGCATGCGGATAAAGGCCTCCCGCCACTCTCCGGCCGCGCCTTCGCGGTGACTGTCGAGGCTTTCGCTCGCCTCTTGCCTGCCGCCCAAATCGCGGCAGCATTCGAGCGCGCGGGCAAAGGCCGCCTCGACCGGGTGATCGCCCGATTCGAAAGCGAGAACCATCAAAGCCGAGCGCCCGTCTCCGGCGCCGTTGTTGAGCGCCTCCTGCGGATCGAGGATGCGGCAGTTCGAAGGATAAAGCCCGCCTTGCAAAAGAGCCCTTACCGCCCGCGCCGCGGTGAAGAAATCGGCAAAAGAGAGCGCTCCCCCGGCGCGGAAGCGCGGGCGGTCCTGAAGGCGCATAGAGGCTTCGGTGATGACCCCCAGAATCCCTTCCGAACCGATAAAAAGGCGATCCGGAGAGGGGCCCGCTCCGGAACCGGGAAGGCGCCGGGTTTCGAGCACCCCTTTCGGCGTCACCACGCGCAGGCTTTCGACAAAGTCGTCGATATGGGTGAAAAGGGTGGCGAAATGGCCCCCCGAACGGGTCGCGATCCAGCCGCCGAGAGTCGAATAGGGAAAGCTTTGCGGGAAATGCCTGAGGCTCAAACCGTGCGGCTTTAACGCCCGTTCGAGCGCCGGCCCGAAAATCCCCGCCTCGATGCGCGCGGTGCGCGAAGCGCGGTCGATCTCGATGACCCGATCGAGACGGGAAAGATCGAGGCTTATCGCCCCTTTATAATGGCCGCGGTCACGCCCTGGCCCGGTGCCGCTGACGACGCCGCTGCCGCCGCCGAAAGGGGCAAGGCTCGCCCCGCTTTCGCCTGCCCAGGCGAGGACCGCGGCAACTTCGCTGTCGTTCCTTGGATAGGCGACGGCGTCGGGGGCGCTTTGATAATTGCCTTGAAGGCCAAGGATATATTCGGGAAAGGCCTTGCCATAGGTATGCGCGAGGCGGTCGAAATGCGCGCTTGTGGCAAAGGGGGCGATCGCAGGGGGAATCGAAAGTCGCGGAGCGGCAAGCGCGATCTCGGAAGGGGCGGGAGGCGTCACCTGCGCAAAATCGGCGACCCTGAAGAGGCGGCGGTAACGGTCGAGAAGAGCCTCCTCTTCCTTTTGCGAGAGCCCTTCGCCGACGCGGCCCC
>JAJYIC010000125.1 GCA_021790295.1 Pseudomonadota bacterium
GCTCGTCAACCACGACGCCTTTTACGTTTCGCACGCGCTCGAACCTGTCCTCGTGCCGGACCAGGAACTCGTCGATAGTTTCCTCCCCCCTTACGCGCCGCCGCACAGGATCGATCCGCAAAACCCCGAATCCTGGGGCAATGTCGTGACGCAAGAGATGTACTGCCGGCATCGCCGCGAACTCGGGCAAGCGCTGGCGCGAGTGCCTGAAGCCGCAAGGGAAGCCGAGCGGGAGTGGGCGCGGCTGACCGGGCGCGACTGGGGGATCGTCGAGCGCTACCGTTGCGAGGGCGCAGAGCGCGTGATCGTTGCCATGGGCAGCATCTGCGGCAGCGCGCGCGAAGCGGTCGATCAACTGCGCGAGAGGGGCGACGAGGTGGGCTTATTAAAGCTGCGCCTTTTCCGGCCTTTCCCGGTCGAGGTTCTTTCGGGCGCTCTTGCCGGCGTTCGCGAAGTTCTCGTTCTCGATCGCAATTTTTCGCCGGGATGCGGCGGCGTTCTTTACCAGGAATTGCGCGCGGCTCTTTACGGGATGAAAGGCGCGCCGCGCATCCGCGGCGTGCTTGCGGGCGTCGGCGGGCTCGATGTGTCGCCTGAGCGGATAGCGGCGCTGCTCGGCGAGGCGGCGAGCGAAGAGAGCCGGGAATCGGTGTGGGCGGGGCCATGAAGCCTTTCGCAATCCCTTACGAAAGCGTCCTTTGCTCGGGCCATGCGGCTTGCCCCGGATGCATCGAAGCCTTGTCGGTGCGCCATATTACGGCCGTGCTCGGAACCGATGCGGTAGCGGTGGTGCCGCCCTCCTGCATGGCCATCATCGCCGGTCCGCAGCCTTATTCCTCTTTGCGCATCCCCGTCTACCAGCCCTCTCTCGAATCGAGCGCGGCGGCTGCGACCGGTTTGCGCCGGGCTCTCGACGCCGAAGGCAAGCGCGACACCCTGGTCGCGGTCTTTGCCGGCGACGGCGGCACCTATGACATCGGTTTTCAAGCGCTTTCTTCGGCGGCGGAACGCAACGAGGACTTCATCTACTTCTGCCTCGACAACGAAGGCTACATGAATACGGGGGCGCAGAAATCGTCCTCGACGCCGCATTTCGCAAAGACCGGCTCGACCCCCGCCGGCAAGACCACGCGCAAAAAGAACCTCACCGAGATCATGGGCGCTCACGGCATTCCTTACGCCGCGACCGCGTCGGCCGGGCATCTTCCGGACCTCGTAAAAAAGGTGGAAAAGGCAAAAGGGATGCGCGGCACGCGGGTGATCACGCTTTTCATCCCCTGCCTCGACGGTTGGGGCCTTGCCGATGACGGCGGCCTCGAAGCCGCGCGCTTCGCGGTCGAAAGCGGGATCTTCCCTCTTTACGAGATCGAGGAAGGGTGGCGCTACAGCCTCAACCATAAGGAAAAGACGAGGCCGGTCAGCGACTACCTCGCTTTGCAAAAGCGCTACCGGCATCTTGCCGCGGCCGAGGTCGACGCCCTTCAAGCCGAGGTCGACGGCGCCTGGGAGCATCTGCTCGAACGGGTCGCCGCGAGCGCAGCTGCGCCCTCGCCTTCAACGCGTTAACGGCTCCTCTCCGAGGATCGCGCCCTCGGGTATCCCCGCTTCGGAGGGTGCGACCTTCGGCCCTTCGCCGAGACACACGCGCGAGACTTCGATAGTGCCGCCTTGCGCCAGCACGCGCATCCCTTGGGCGGAAAGCGCAGTCACCTCGCCCGTCTTCTTGCCGCGCACCGCGGCAAAGGTCGCGGCCGCCGATTTGCGCGAATCGAAAAGGGCGAGCTTTTGCCCGCGAAAGGTCGTCCAGGCGCCGGGCGAAGGGTTGCAGCCGCGGATCAGGTCGTAGACAAAATCGACGTGGTTGGCCCAATTGATCCGCGACTCCGCCTCGCGCACCCAGCCTTCGTAGGTCGCCTCTTCTTCGTCCTGCACGGTTTCGCGCGCCTCTCCGCGGGCGACCAGATCCGCCGCCTCGAGAAGGGCCGCCACGCCTTGGGGAAAGATTTTTTCGAAATAAAGCGAGGCGGCGGTGTCGTCGGGACCGATCGGCACCCGCTTTTGCAGGATCACCGGACCCTCGTCGAGACCCGGGGTCGGGCGGAAGATCGAGATCCCGGTCTCGCTTCGACCGCGAATGATCGCCCAGGAAATCGAGGAAGGCCCGCGGTGGAGAGGCAAAAGCGACGGATGGAACTGGATCATCCCGCCTTTGGGAATGGCGCAGAATTCCGGAGGCGCGAAAAGGGTGACATAAGCCATCACCCCGAGATCGGCCTTGAGTTCGGTGAGCGCCTGTTGCGCTTCGGAGGCGGAATAGCGCTGAAAGCGGTAAAGCGGGATGCCTCGCTCGGTGGCCGCCGCGGCCAGAGGATCGGGCCTTGCCCCGGCTTTTTCCGGCGCCGCGAAGACCCCCAGAACCTCGTCTTTGCGTTGGGCGAAGGCTTCGAGTACGGCCTTGCCAAAGGCCTGCTGGCCGATGATGACAATGCGCATCGCCCTTCCTTTCGACTGTCTCTCGGGGCGGGAGAATTTCACCTGGAGGCGGCAGGCGGCAAGCCCCTTATGCGCCTTTTTGCGGGGTTTCGAGCGCGCCCCTCGGAAGGAAGACCGTCACCTTGGTGCCGCGCCCGGGCTCGCTTTCGATCGTCACCCTTCCGCCCGCGCGGCGCGTCAAATCCTCGACCATGCTGAGCCCGAGACCCGTACCGCGGCCTTTCTCCTTGGTCGTGAAAAAAGGCTCGAAGGCGCGCTCCAAAACCTCGGGCGGCATGCCGGCACCGCTGTCCTCGACCTCGAGAGCGACAAAATCCCCGGCCGCGCCTTCCTCCTCCGTCCTCGGCCGATTGAAGGTGCGGATTCTCAGCACCCCTCCCTTTTTCATCGCATCGCGCGCGTTGATAGCGAGGTTGATAAGGGCGAGTTCGAACTGCGTCGGATCGGCTTTTGCCGGCCACAGATCGGGGGCGAAAGCGGTTTCTAGCGAGATCCCGCGGCCGACGGTGCGCGCCAGAAGTTCGGCCATCGCCTTGAGGCGCCCGTTGAGGTCGATGCTTTCGATCCGCAAAGGCTGGCGGCGGGCAAAAGCGAGAAGCTGCGCCGTCAGCCTTTCGCCGCGGGCGACCGTGGCGAGCGCCTGATCGATGCGAACGCGCGACTTCCCATCCTGCGCCGCCGCTTTCAAGATCTCGAGATTGCCTTGCAACACCGTCAACAGATTGTTGAAATCATGTGCGATCCCGCCCGTCAACTGGCCGAGGGCGTCCATCTTCTGGGCCTGGCGCAACAGGGCTTCGACCTGTGCCCGGCGATCAATCTCGCTGCGCAGGCGGCGGGCCGTGGTGCGCCAGCGCCAGGTGATGATCTGTTGTTGGCGAAGCTGGCGGGCAGCGAAGAGGGTCATCATCAGGATGGCGATGGCGGCCGGCAGCCCGAACAGCGAATAATTGATGAAATTGCCCCTCCACGCCTTGATGACGCCCTTCTCGGGGATGCCGAAAACGACATAAACCGGGAAATGCCCGACTTTCTGGTAGGCATCGATGCGCAAAACCCCGTCCACCTGAGAGCGCTCTTCGAGAAGGCCCTCTCGCGGTTTCTCGCCGATCGCGCGCATCAAGGGGCTCGCTTCTCCAACAGCGCGAAAACGGAGGGCGGGAGGATAGCGCGCGAGAACGAGCCCGTCCGCGCGCAAAAGGCTGGCGACAAAGCCGTTCTCGTGCGAGATGTTTTTGTAGAAATTGCTGAAATAGCTGCGTTTTGGCGAAAGGCCGATGACCCCGGCAAAAGCGCCGCCCGCTGCGGTTCGCCTGCGGGTGAGATCGAATTCCGCGCTTTGGGTGAAGGGGTTGCGATGAGGGCGGCCGACCCTGAGACCGGCATTCTTGCCTTCGGCGGCGCGGGGATGGCCTTCTTCGCCGAGGCGTCCCTCAAGGGCCGGAAGAGGGTGAGCGCTCAGGCGAATGCGCCCGCCCGCATCGGCCATCCACACGTTGTCGATTTCGGGCAGCGTTTCGAGATCCACCAGAAAACGATGGAGTTGGGAGTCGTTTTCGATCTCCAGCCAAGACAATCCCTTGGTGCGCTCATCGATGCGGGCGAGAACGCTTTCATAAGTCTCGAACGCCGCGAGCGCCTGTTGGCGCAGTTCGCCCGCCGTGCCGGCGGCCCGGGTATCGGTATCCTCTTTGATCAGCCTGTAGTTCTGCCAAGAGGCTACGGCGAGAAGAATGAGCGGCGCCGCAACTGAGGCGGTGAGAAGCCCTCTCCACGGCCAGGCCAAGCGGGAAGGGGGGCGCTGTCGGCTTTCCTCCCCGCCGGATCGGGCGACAAACCCGCCGGCGGGAGATAGCGGCCGCAACGCCTGCGCGCCGTCGGCGCAACGCCAAAACCTGAACCCTCGCACGCCTTTATCCCCGGTATCCCCGGCCGATCGAACCCTCTATCCGTCCTATTCCGGAATAAGAGCCGAGGCGGAAACCGCTCTCGACGGGCTTTCGAGGGCGCAAAGCCCGCGGCGAGGCGCTCCCCGCCGATGACGCGGGTTATCCGGCTCTGCGCCGCCTCGCCTCGGCCGGCGCGCGGCGCGCGCCCTTCCTTTCCGCGAGATGGTCCCGCGCAAGGATTTCGGCGATCTCGACCGCGTTGAGCGCCGCTCCCTTGCGCAAATTGTCGGCGACAACCCAAAGGTTGAGCGCATGAGGGAGGGTCGGATCGCGGCGGATGCGGCTGACATAAACAAGGTCCTGGCCGGCCGCATCGACCGGCGTCGCATAGCCTTCTTCGGCCCGGTTGTCGACGACGGCGACCCCCGGGGCGCGGCGCAAGGCCGCCCGCGCTTCGGCTTCGCCAATCGGCCTTTCGAATTCGACGTTGACCGCCTCGGCATGGCCGATAAAGACCGGCACGCGCACGCAGGTCGCCGAAAGCGCGATCTCGGGGTCGAGGATCTTCCGCGTCTCGACGGCCATCTTCCACTCTTCCTTGGTGGCGCCGTCATTCATAAAGACGTCGATGTGGGGGATGACGTTAAAGGCGATCTGTTTCGGCAGAACCTCGCTTTTGATCGGATCGGTGACGTAGATCGCCCGCGTCTGGGTGAAAAGCTCGTCCATCGCCTGCCGGCCGGCTCCGGAAACCGACTGATAGGTGGCGACCACCACCCTTTTGATGCGCGCGAGGTCATGGAGAGGCTTGAGCGCGACCACGAGTTGGATCGTCGAGCAATTGGGATTGGCGATGATGCCCCTCTTCTCGAACAGCGCCACCGCCTGCGGATTGACCTCGGGGACGACGAGGGGTACATCCGGCTCCATGCGGAAATAAGAAGTGTTGTCGATCACCACCGCGCCGGCCGCGACGGCGCGCGGGACAAAGCCCGCAGAGACCTTGGCTCCCGGGGAGGAAAGAACGATATCGACGCCACGGAAATCATATTCCTCGAGCGCCCCGACCTTGAGGACCGCGTCCTCGCCGAAAGAGACCTCGCTGCCCTTCGAACGCGAAGAGGCGAGAGCGATCACCTCGTCGGCCGGAAATCGGCGCTCGGCGAGGAGCTTCAGAAATTCGCGCCCGACATTGCCGGTGGCGCCGACGACGGCGACTTTGAATCCCATGGCGTCTCCGCGAAGTGAAAGGTGAGGGCCGCCTTTGACTTACGATCAGAATGCGGCTTTGGCAAGCGCCCCTTTCCCGCTCCGGGGTGAGGACCCGGGGTCGGATAAGATGAGCTATCGCGCCTTCTGGAGCCGCTATCTCTCCGCTCACGCCGATCCGCGCACGCGCGCCCTCCACTATCTCGGCACCCTCCTCGCGATGGCTTTTCTTGCGGCGGGGGCGCTCTTCGACTGGCGGCTCTTTCTTCTTGCCCCTCTTTGCGGCTATTCCTTCGCCTGGTTCGGCCATTTTGTTATCGAGCGCAACCGGCCGCAGAGTTTCGGGCATCCTTTGTGGTCGCTTTTCTCGGATTTCCGCATGCTCGCGCTTTTCCTTTCCTTCCGGCTCGGAAAGGAGCTGCGGCGCCAAGACATCGGCGAAGAGAGGTAGGAATGGTCCCCCTGATCGAGTACGAGGAGGCCAGCGCCGAGGTGCGCGCCGTCTACGACGACATACGCAGGAGCCGCAACACAGTTTTCATCAACAATTTCTGGAAGGCTTTGGCGAACGATCCGCCAAGCCTCAGGCGGACCTGGGAAAGCTTGAAGGCGGTGATGGCGCCGGGAGCGCTCGACCCTCTGACGAAGGAACTCGTTTATCTCGCGGTCAGCGCCACCAACGGCTGCACCTATTGCATCGCTTCCCACGCCGCTGCGGCCAAAGCGAAAGGGATGACGCCGGCAATGTTCGGCGAACTTCTCGCGGTCGTCGGCATGGCCAATGAAACCAACCGCCTCGCCAACGGCTATCGCGTGCCGGTCGACGAGAAGTTCGAAAAGCTCTTCTGAACCGGCGCCGCCCTCACTCTTCTCGCGTTCGCCCGCGCTCTTCTCGTAGAAAGGCCAAAAAAAATCAGCGGAGGTACCCATGGAAAACCCGTTCAACCGGGCAAAGGAAGACATCGGCAACATCGTCATGCTGGAGCATGTCAATGTCGAGATCCCCGACCAGCGATTGGCAAGCGAATTTTATCTCATGGGTTTGGGGTTGACGCGCGATCCTTATCTTTTCCCCGGCACAAGCAACATGTGGGTCAATGTCGGCAAGAGCCAGTTTCACCTTCCGGCGGGCGATCCTCTGGTTTTGCGCGGCCATGTCGGCCTTGTCGTTCCCGATCTCGAGGCTTTGGCCCTGCGCCTTACCCTCGCAAGAAAAGCGCTCGCCGGGACAAAATTCCGCTTCGAGGAAACGAACGACGCCATCGAGGCGAGCTGCCCCTGGGGCAACCGTTTCCGCCTTTACGCTCCCGATCCGGAGCGTTTCGGCCCGATCAACCTCGGCATGCCTTATGTCGCTTTCGACGTTCCCGAAGGCGCGGCCCCCGGCATCGCCCGCTTTTACCGCGAGATCATGGGCGCGGCGGCGAGCCTCGAGAACGGCGGGCAAAGGACCGCCCGGGTTTTGGTC
>JAJYIC010000126.1 GCA_021790295.1 Pseudomonadota bacterium
AACTGCGCGGGTAATAGGCGGCGAAGGAAACTCTTTCGGGTAAGGGAACGGCCAGGGAAACGGATTACATCGCCGTTTGCCGCCGATGCAGATAAGCGGTCGCGATCATCGGTTCCAAAAAGGCAAGCTCTGCCTTCGTGTCGTAACCGTAGATAAGCGTATTGGTAAAGGGGTGTCCGTGGAACTCCGGCCCCGCCGCCGGCACCGCATGGAGGCCCATCCTGTCCACGACCTCGGCTGGGGGCGGGATCACATAGCCGGAGGGCATCAGCACGCTTGCCGGCAAGGTGAGGCGGGCCTTGCCGCTTTTCCCCGGACGAGGAGGGTGAATGTGAAGCTGCGCGTGCCGGCTGATGAGGTAAAAGTGGAAATCAAAATGCGCGACCGTATAGATCCCCGGCGGCGGGTGCCCCAATGGATGCCAATCGATCATGACGTGATCGAAACCGGTCGCCGGCGCCCCTTTTGGAAATTCGAGATCATAATGCCAGTCGAGGGCGGGATCCGGTGACGGTTTTGGCGGTAATCCCTCCATCATGGCGGGGGTGAATTCGAGGCCAATGGCGAGGGGCCTATGGGCCGCTGAAGCCAGCACGACGATGCGGGCGCGGCCGCGGCCGATCGCGACCGCGGGCCCGAGATAGCGGCGCACGGAAGCCGCCTTGCCCCCGGCGCCGTTCGCGGCTGAAACCGCGGGCAGAAAAAACCAGGCGAGAGCCATCAGCAAAGAAGCGAATCTGGTCATGACGTTCCTCCCTTTTGTCATCGCCAAGCGGTCGATCCCAAAGCGCCGCCTCAGCGATTGATTGGAAACTCTTTTGCCGATCGAGGCCGGCAGCGAATGCCGCCGCTCCCCAGTCGTAGAAATGCGGGTTAATAAAGAACCGAAGGCAGATAGGCGCCTTGCGGCTCGTTGTAGAGGCCGATCGTCATCAGGGTCATCTGCATGACGAGACGGAGACCCTTGTCGAGGCACCAGCGGAAGACCTCGTAATTGCGAGTCGGCAAAAGAAAACCGGGGCCGGAAAACGCCGCGGCCGAGGCGATGAGGGCCTCGAGGTCGCGGTTCGTCTCGGCGACCGCATGAGCGAAAAAACCGATCCCCGTGGCGTAGCCGGTGATGCGGCCCCGGTGCAAAACGACAACGGCTTCACCCGCGGCGATCTTTTCCTCGACCTCGCCCGCGCGTTCGAAACCGTGGACCTTGCGGCAGAGTTCGTTGCACGCATTTCTGTCTTCCGCCTCTGCCTGGCGCAGCTCGTAACCGGGAAAAGAAACCGCAAGAGCGGGTCCTTGCAGGAGCGAAAGCGGCTCTCGCGTCACAAAACCGAGGCTCGTGTAAAGGGAAAGCGAGCGGTTGTGATAAGCGGCTTGCACGAGGCGGATGCCGGCGGCGTTGCGGGCCTCGGCCTCTTCCATCACCGCCCGCATCAGACGCCTGCCGAGCCCGCGGTTTTGCGCTTGCGGAGAGACCGAAATGGGACCGATCCCGGCGATCGAAGACCTGAGGTCGATGAAATTGCTGCCGGCGATCCGGCCCTCCTCTTCGGCCACCACCCCATGAAAACCGGGGGCGGCGATCAGCATCGAAAGAAGGTCGGTTGCGATCTCGACCGAAGGGAAATCGCGCGGAAAATTGTGACGGTCGGCAAGGGTCTGGAAGGCGCTGAAGAGGATGCGGCCGAGTTCGCCCGCATCCTGCGGACGCGCAAGGCGCAAGCCGAGTGCCATTTCTGTCTCCCTGTCGTTCGGTTTCTTTATCCTCCGAAATATAGCGCGCAAAAGCCGGGCGGCAAAGCCGGCCGTCGGCGGCAGGGGGTCTCAGGGAACGAGGACGGCGGCGCCTTCGAGACGGCCTTCGCGCAGATCGGCAAGCGCCTCGTTCGCCTTTTCGAGAGGGTAGGCGACGGTCTCGACCTTGACCCCCGCTTTTGGCGCGAGCGCGAGAAATTCCTCGCCGTCGCGCCGCGTCAGATTGGCGACCGAGCGGAGGACCCGCTCTTCCCATAAAAGGCGGTAGGGAAAGGCCGGTATGTCGCTCATATGGATGCCGCCGCAGACGACCGTGCCGCCTTTGCGGGTGGCGGCAAGAGCCCGAGGGACAAGAGCCCCGACCGGGGCGAAGATGAGCGCCGCATCCAAAGGTTCGGGCGCAGGCGCCGTCGAGTCGCCGGCCCACTCGGCGCCTTTTCTCAAGGCGAAATCCTGCGCCGCGCGGTCTCCGGGGCGGGTAAAGGCGAAAACCCTTCTCCCCTGGTAAAGCGCCACCTGGGCGATGATGTGCGCCGCCGCGCCAAAACCGTAAATCCCGAGGCGCTCGGCCTTTCCCGCCATCTTGAGGCTGCGATAGCCGATGAGGCCGGCGCACATTAGAGGGGCCGCTTCGACATCGCCCAAAGCCTCGGGAACGGCAAAAGCGTAACGCTGATCGGCGAGGGTGAATTCGGCATAACCGCCGTCGCGCTGATAGCCGGTAAAAAGCGCGCGGTCGCACAAATTCTCCCGCCCCGAAAGGCAGAATGCGCAAACCCCGCAGGTAGAGCCAAGCCAGGGCACCCCCACCCGCGCGCCGATCGCAAAGCGTTCGACCCCTTCGCCTTTTTCGACCACCCTGCCGATGATCTCGTGACCGGGAACGAGAGGCAGTTTGGGCCGCGGCAATTCGCCGTCGACAATGTGGAGATCGGTGCGGCAGACGGCGCAGGCCGAAACCTTGACCAGGATCTCGCCCGCGCCGGGCTGCGGCAACGGGAGTTCGGCCGCGGCAAGAGGCTCTTTCACCTGCCGCAAAAGCTCTACCCGCATCCTTTTCCCTTTTGCCGGCCCTAAAAAGCGGGCTCCCCGCACTCTCTTCGCATTCTTTTCGCCCCCGCCATTCGAAATCAACCCTTCTCGCTTCGGCGAAAAAGCGCAAACGGGGAAAGGGTCGCGCGGCGCGCGACAAGGGGATAAGAGAGGCTCCTAATGTCCCGATTCTGAAATTCGCATGATCTCACTATCGGCAACGAGGCGGATTTCAGAATCGAAAGGACACTAGCAAGATACTGATTCATAGTGTTGTTTTGGTTTCGGGGTTGGCCTGGAGCTGGATATCCGGTGATCTTGCGAACCTCACAACTACGACACTAGGGGGAAAAAGCCTTATTTGAGAGCGGCGGCGGGCGTCGCGAGGCGAGGGCGGCTCTCCTCGCGCGAAGGAGGACGGGCGATGGCAAAAGAGTTCGCGCTGTTGCGCGCGCGGCGTTTTCTGCCGCTCTTCCTTGTTCATTTCGCCGGCAGTTTTATTCTGGCCCTTCTCGCCTCTTTTGTCGCCGCAGAAAGAGAAGGCCTTTGGCTTGCCGCCACCGCGATCGTCCTTTCTTTCCTCCTTTTGACGCCGATCGCGGGTGCGCTTGCCGACCGCACCCCTCTTGCGCCGCTTTTGCGGCTGATAAAGTTGGGCGCGCTTTTGGCCGGTTTCGCGGCGGCTTTCGCGCTTTTGGCGGGAAGCGGGCTTTGGGCGCTCGCTCTCCTCTTCGCCCTTTCGGCCGCGTCTTCTTTAGGAAGCCCCGCCTTATACGCCTTTCTGCCGCGCGGGCTTCGAGGAGGGGAAGTCGGCTGCGGGGCAGCGCTTCTTTTTTCCGCGGGCTTTCTCGGCGCATTTTTCGGTCTTCTCGCCGGGACTCTGCCCGCTTCCGCCGCCGCCCTTTTCCTCGCGCTTGGCGCGGTGGCTGCTTTCCTCTCCACCATTTTTCTCCCCTCTCTTCCGGCTGCGGCGAGCGATCTTGCGGTCGGCGCCAATTTTTTGCGGGCGGCGAGGGAGGGGATGCGCCTTTCCGCAGATAGCGAAAGAAGGCGGCTTTCTCTTTTTCTCGGCGCGTGGTTTTGGCTAACGGCGGGCGCCCTTTTCGCCGCGACGGCCTCTTTCGGCGCCGATCCCCTATTCGCATGTGCTTTTGCGGCGCTCGGGCTCTCTTTCGGGGCGGTTGTGGAAGCGGTCTTCGCGGGGGCGGAGCGCGGCGCTCTAAGCGTCCCGGGGGCGGCTTTTCTCTTCGCGCTTTTTCTTTTCGCGCTTCCGCTCGCGGCCAAAGGCGGCGTTCTTTTTTATCTCGATTTGACGGGCGGAGCAATCGCCGCAGGCTTCTTTCTCACTCCCCTTTATAGGATCGCGGCCGAAGAGGGCGATCAAAGGTCGGGGGGACGCCTCGCAGCCGCCGCCAGCTTCGCCGCGGCGCTCTCCTTTCTCTTCGGGCTCTTGGGAGCGGGGGCGGCCCTTTTTCTCGGATTGGGGCCAAAGGCGATCGCGATCCTCCTCGGCGCGGGCAGCCTTGTCGCCTCCTTGCGGGCGCTCGAACTTTTGCCGCCGCCGGTCCTGCGCGCTTTTGGCCGCACGCTTTTCCGCCTGGCCTACCGGGTCGAGGTTTTCGGCGCCGAGAACCTCGAGGCGGCGGGAGACAGGGCGGTCATCGTTCCGAACCATGTCTCCTTTCTCGACGGCCCTCTCATCGCCTCCTTTCTTCAAGGAAATCCGGTCTACGCCATCGATCCCGCCCAGTTCCGCCGCTGGTGGGCGCGCCCCTTCCTTGCCGCGGTCGAAGGCTTTGTCGTCGATCCGAGCCATCCGATGTCGGCGAAATCGCTGATCCGCGCGATCGAAGGCGGCCGACGCGCGGTCATCTTTGCTGAAGGGCGCATCAATCTGACGGGCGCGGCTTTGATGAAGATTTACGAAGGGCCGGCGATGGTCGCCGACAAGGCCGCGGCAAAGATCGTGCCGGTGCGTCTCGACGGCCCCGAATTCTCGCCTTTCTCGCGCCTTTCCGGGCGTCTCCGGCGCCGCCTTTTCCCGGCCATCACGATCACCATTCTGGAGCCGCGCGCCCTTCTCGTGCCCGACGGTTTGCGCGGGCGCGCGCGGCGCCGGCGGGCGGGGCTTTCGCTTTACGACGCGATGGCGGAGATGATGGCGCGGCGGGGGGATCGCGAAAGCCTTTACGCCGAACTTCTCGTGGCGCGTCGAAACCACGTCCGAAGGCGCGCCATCTGCGAAGATGCGACGGCAGGAGCGCTTTCCTACGATCGCCTGATCGCTTCGAGCGAGATCCTCGGCCGGCGCTTTGCGCGGCGGACGGCGCGCCGGGAATTCGTCGGGGTCATGCTGCCGACCTCGGTCGCCGCCTCGATCACCTTTCTTGCGCTTTCGGCATGGGGCCGCGTACCGGCGATGCTCAATTTCACCGCCGGTCCCGAAGGCGTTCTTTCCGCTTGCCGCACGGCCGGCCTGCGCCTCGTCGTGACCTCGCGGCGCTTTGTAGAGGCGGCGCGGCTTGCCCCCGTCGCCGAGCGCCTTCAGGGGGAGTTGACTCTCCTCTGGCTCGAGGATCTGCGCCAAGAGATCGGCTTCTTCGAACGCGTTTTGGGCGTTTTCTCGGTCCCCTTTGCGGGAAGGCGCCACCGCCGGCTCTTGGTCGCCCGCGCCGAGCCCGCCGTCGTCCTTTTCACCTCGGGCAGCGAAGGCGCACCGAAAGGGGTCGTTCTCTCGCACGGCAATCTGTTAGCCAACCGCCGCCAGAACTGGGCGCGCATCGATTTCACCCCCGCCGACCGCGTCCTCAACGCGCTCCCCCTTTTTCACAGTTTCGGTCTCATGGGCGGGTTTGTCCTGCCTCTTCTTTCGGGAGTTCCGGTCTTTTTCTATCCCTCTCCTCTTCATTACCGCACCGTTCCCGAGATTTCCTACGCCATAGGCGCAACCATTCTTTTCGGTACGGATACTTTTCTTATGGGCTACGCGAAGCGCGCCAATCCTTATGATTTTTATGCTTTGCGCCTGCTCTTTTCGGGCGGTGAGCCGGTGCGCGAGGAGACCCGCAGGCTGTGGTTCGAGCGTTTCGGCAAGCGCATTCTCGAAGGCTATGGGGTGACCGAATGCGGTCCCGTCATCGCCGTCAACACGGCGATGCATTTCCGCTCCGGTTCCCTCGGCCGCCTTGTGCCTTTGCTCGAATGGCGCCTCGAACCGGTTTCAGGGATCGGCCGCGGCGGCCGGCTTTTCCTGCGCGGACCCAATGTCATGCTCGGCTATCTGCGCAGCGAGCGGCCAGGGATTCTGGAGCCGCCTCGAGAGGGCTGGCATGACACGGGAGACGTCATCGCCTTCGATGAGGAAGGTTATCTCTGGTTTCTGGGGCGCCTCAAACGTTTTGCCAAGGTTGCCGGAGAGATGGTCGCGCTCGCGACCGCTGAGCGTATCGCCGAAACCGCTTATCCCGAAACGAGGCACGCGGTCGTCGCGGTTGCCGACCGGGAGCGCGGAGAGGCGCCGATCCTCGTCACCGAAGGGCGCGGGGTGGCGCGGCAAAAGCTTTTCGAAGCCGCGCGCTCTCTCGGCCTTTCGGAACTCGCGGTGGCGCGCGAGGTGATCGAGGTCGAACATGTGCCTGTTCTCGGCACCGGGAAGCCCGATTATCCCGCCGTCTTGAGCCTCGTCGAAAAGGCGCGAGCCGAGGCCGGCGCGAGAGCGAGCCGCGGGGGCGAATAGCCTCCAAAAAAGGGCAGGGGCTGCCCTTGCGCGCATGGCTCTTAGGCGCCAGAAAGGCGGCAATCCCGCCCGAAATGTCCTATTTATAAGGGGCGCGGCGGCGCGCGAAGGCGCCGGCGGGAGGCGCCCGTTGCGGCTCCCCTGAAGCCGCGATCGTGCTCCAAAACTCGCCCTTTTTCGCGGAAAAGAGAAAGCCTTGGCCGTCCCTTCACCCCCTTCCTCCCTTCCCCCTTCGGGTCCCGACATCACCAGCGTCGCGATCGAAGAAGAGATGCGGCGCTCCTACCTCGATTACGCGATGAGCGTCATCGTCGCGCGCGCCCTTCCCGATGTGCGCGACGGCCTCAAACCCGTTCACCGCCGCATCCTTTACTCGATGAAGGCGCAAGGGAACGAATGGAACCGCCCGTATCGCAAATCTGCCCGCATCGTCGGCGAAGTGATGGGCAAATATCACCCGCACGGCGATCTCGCCATTTACGAAGCGATTGTGCGGATGGCGCAGGAATTCT
>JAJYIC010000127.1 GCA_021790295.1 Pseudomonadota bacterium
GTTGTTGCCGATGGTGGGGTGGCGCTTGCCGTGGGCGAGCGAGGTGCCGCCCAGCGTCACCTGGTGGTAGAGGGTGACGTCGTCGCCCACCTCGGCGGTTTCGCCGATCACCACCCCCATGCCGTGATCGATAAAAAGGCGTTTGCCGATGCGGGCTCCGGGATGGATCTCGATCCCGGTCACCATGCGCCCGATATAAGAGACAAAGCGGCCGCAAAGCCGCCAGCCATGCTGCCACAGGAAATGGGCGAAGCGGTGGTACAAAAGCGCGTGAAACCCGGGATAGCAAAGCGCCACCTCGAGGCGCGAGCGCGCCGCGGGGTCGCGCGCGAGCGTGGCATCGATTTCCTCGCCTAGGTTCTTGAGAAACATGATGCTCTCTGTGCTATCGTTGCCGCCGTCCGCGGCGCCTTTTTGCCGCCCGCCGCGGATTCCCTTAACGGAGGATATAAGTATCCAACAAAATGCATCAAGAAATCTGCACCGAGGCCCGGCCGCTCCGCAGCGGCAAGGGAGGGCCGCGCGCGCATTCCCATTCGGCTTTCGATGCCCGAAGTGATCTTTAACGGCCCGGAAGGCCGGATCGAGGGGCGCTATTACCACATCCGGACCCCGGCGGCGCCGATCGCGCTCGTCCTCCATCCGCACCCGCAATTCGGCGGGACCATGAACCACAAGATCGTCTACCTTCTCTATCAGTGTTTCGTGCGCCGCGGATTTTCCACCTTGCGCTTCAATTTCCGCGGCGTCGGGCGCAGCGAAGGGAGCTTCGACCGCGGCGAGGGCGAGCTTTCGGACGCCGCTTCCGCCCTCGACTGGCTGCAGACCTACAATCCGAACGCCCCGTTCTGCTGGGTCTCCGGCTTTTCCTTTGGCGCCTGGATCGCCATGCAACTTTTGATGCGGCGCCCGGAAATCGAAAGCTTTATCGCCGTGGCGCCGCCGGCGAACCTGTACGATTTCACCTTTCTCGCCCCCTGCCCTTCTTCGGGCCTCATCATTCACGGAACCGAGGATCATCTGGTGCCGGTCGAGTCGGTGCAAAGCCTCGTCACCAAGCTTTCGCACCAGCGCGACATCAAGATCGATTTCCGCAGGATCCCGAAGGCCGATCATTTTTTCGCCGATGAACTCGAAGCGGTCGCGGCTCAAGTCGACGCTTATATCGGGGCGCATCTTCATCCGGCCGCGCCGCGCGCGGCCTCCCATGCGAGGAGCCGCTGAGAGAGGCCGGAGGATGGTTCTTTCCCGGCGCTTTCCGACTTTTTCAGTCGGCAAAGGGATCGCGAACGAGCACCGTGTCGTCGCGTTCGGGGCTGGTCGAAAGGAGGGCCACCGGGGCGCCGATCACCTCTTCGAGGCGGCGGATGTATTTGATCGCGGTCGCCGGCAATCCCGCCCAGGAACGCGCCCCGCGGGTGCTCTCGCGCCAGCCTTCGGCGGTCTCGTAGACGGGTTGGATCTCCGCTTCGGCGCTCGCGCTCGCGGGGAAATGGTCGAGCAGTTCCCCGCGCAGGCGATAGGCGGTGCAGAATTTGATTTCGCCGAAACCATCGAGAACGTCGAGCTTTGTCAGCGCAATGCCGTCGATGCCGCCGAGTTTGATCGCTTGCCTGACCGCGACCGCATCGAACCAGCCGCAGCGCCGCCGGCGGCCGGTGACGACGCCGAATTCGCGCCCGCGCTCGCCGAGGAGCCTTCCCGTTTCGTCTAAAAGCTCGGTCGGGAACGGGCCGCTGCCGACGCGGGTGGTGTAGGCCTTGGTGATGCCGAGAACATAACCGATCGCTCCGAGAGCGACCGGGGCCCCTGCGGCGGCCTGCCCGGCAAGAGTGTTCGAAGAGGTGACGTAAGGATAGGTGCCGTGGTCGACATCGAGCATCGCCCCTTGGGCGCCTTCGAAAAGAATCCGCTTGCCCGTGCGCCTCGCCTCGTCGAGAAGGCGCCAGACGCTGTCCGCGTAAGGGAGGATCTTGGGCGCGACGGCAAGAAGGGCCGAGAGAAGTTCGGCGCGGTCGACCTCGGGCTTGCCGAGGCCGCGCAAAAGGGCGTTGTGATGGAGGAGGAGTTGGTCGATGCGCCCTTCGAGCGCTTTCCTGTCCGCAAGGTCGCAAACCCTGAGCGCACGCCGCCCGACCTTGTCTTCGTAAGCGGGGCCGATGCCGCGCCCTGTGGTGCCGATCCTCTTTTCCCCGCTCATCTCTTCGCGGGCGCGGTCGAGCGCCCCGTGCGACGGCAGGATGAGGGCGGCGTTTTCGGCAAGCTTCAGGTTTTGCGGCGTCACGTCGACCCCCCGCGCGCGCATCGCCCCGATCTCTTCGGCCAGCGCCCAGGGATCGACGACGACGCCGCTGCCGATGATGGAGAGTTTGCCGGGACGCAACACCCCCGAAGGCAGAAGGCTCATCTTGTATTCGACGCCGTCGATGACGAGCGTGTGCCCGGCGTTGTGTCCGCCTTGAAAGCGGACCACGACCTCGGCGCGCGCCGAAAGCCAATCGACGATCTTGCCTTTGCCTTCGTCTCCCCACTGCGCACCGACGACCGCAACATTGGCCATGGTCTCCCCCCTCCCCCGCTCAGCCGTCCGTCTCTACAGGCAGCCCGCCTTCGAGAAAATAGCGGCAGCGAAGGCGCCGCGCCTCCGCGCGCCAATCCTCGACGGGTTCGAGAGCGGCAAGCGTGATCCAGCCCGCCGCGCGCAGCGCCTCTGCCCGCGGGCGCTGCGTTCCGAAAGGAAGAAGAAGCCGCGGCCGCGCCTTGTCCTCCGGCAGGAACGGCAGGACCCTGTCCGCATAAAGGGTGAAACCGGTTGCCGGCTCCGCTTTCTCCTTCTCTCCGGCCTCATACCGCCCGCCCCGCCCGAGTTCGCCGCGGCCGCCTCCTCCCGCGGCAAAAAAGGTAAAGCTGACCCCGGTATGATACTCGAAGCCGCGGTTTTCGACCGGGTCTATGGTCGCTTTGAGCTCGGGGATCGAGGCTTCGAGCCCGGCCCTGACGGCGGCGAGACGGCCGACCTCGGCGCGCGCCGCGGGCGGCAGGTCGAGAGCTTCGAGCTCTCTCTCGGCCGCTGAGGCAGGACCGGCGGCGGCGAGAAGGCGGGCGAAATCGCCTTGGCGCTTGCCCGCCGCCTCCCTGACGGCGGCGGCGTCTTTGCGGTCGAGGGCGGCGCGCAACAGAAAGGCCTTCTCCTCCGGGATGGCGTAAGCCTTGACGAGAGAGGGAACGAGGGCCGGCAAGGTGAGATCGACCGAAAGATCCTTTACCCCGACCGCAAAAAGGGCTTCTGCGGCAAGGGCGATGACCTCGACATCCGCTGCCGCCCCAGGGGCGCCGATGAGTTCGGCGCCGACCTGGCCGAAATGGCGCTCGGGCCGGATTTCCGAGGCCTTTGTCCGCAACACCTCGCCAGCATAAGAAAGGCGCAAAGGGCGCGCAGCGGCCCCGAGCCGGGTTGCGGCAATGCGCGCGATCTGCGGCGTCATGTCGGAGCGCACGGCGATCATGCGGTGCGACAAAGGGTCCATCATGCGGAAGGTCGATGCCGCCATCGCCGCCCCCGCCCCCGAAAGAAGGGTCTCTTCGAATTCGACGAGAGGCGGCTCGACCCTTTGATAGCCATGCGCAGAAAGCGTTGCGAGGAGCCCCGAGACGAGGGAGGCTTCGCGTTCGGCGGCGGGCGGCAAAAGATCGTAAATGCCGGCCGGAAGGAGCGGCGAAAGATCGTTCATCTGGGCGCCCTTTGTAGCACGAAGAGGACGCGGTTCACCGTTAAAGGAAGAAAGCGGGCGGCGCCTTTCAAAACTTCAGCGCCTTCACCTCGATGACATTCGGAAGCGCGCGCACGCGTTCGAGGAGCGCCGGCTTCGGCTCCTGATCGACGGCGACAAGAGCGATCGCTTCCGCTCCCGGAGCGGTGCGGCCGAGATGAAAGGTCGCGATATTGACCTCGGCCGCGCCGAGCGTTCCTCCCAAAGCGCCGATCAAACCGGGTCTGTCGTTGTTGCGCACAAACAGCATATGCCCGCCGAGTTCGGCTTCAAGCGGGATCGCGTCGATGGCGACAAGGCGCGGCTTGTTGCCGCCGAAAAGGCTGCCGGCGAGACTGTGTTCGCCCTTCTCCGTCCTCACCCGAAGACGCATCAGGGTGTGGTAATCGCCGTCCTCTCGGTTCAAGACTTCGCTGATTTTGATGTTGCGCTGGCGGCAAAGATACGGGGCGTTGACCGGGTTGACCTCGGCGAGCTGAGGCTTCAAAAGGCCCATCAAGGCGATCGCGCTCAACGCTTTCACCCGCAGTTCCGCGGCGGCGCCATCGTATTCGATCGCAACCCATTCGATGCCGCCTTCGACAAGCTGTCCGGCAAGGCTCCCAAGCTCTTCGGCAAGGGTCATGTAAGGATTGAGGCGCTTTCTTTCTTCGGCCGTCAGGGACGGCATGTTGACGGCGTTGGCGACCGCGCCCGAAAGGAGGAAATCGGCCATCTGTTCGGCGATCTGGCGGGCGACGTTCTCTTGCGCCTCATTGGTTGCGGCGCCGAGATGAGGGGTCGCGACGAGGGTGTCGCGCCCGAAAAGCGGGCTTTCGCGCGCCGGCTCCTTTTCGAAGACATCGATCGCCGCCCCGGCGACATGGCCTTCGTCGAGAGCCAGCGCCAGATCCTTTTCGACGATCAGCCCGCCGCGCGCGCAATTGACGATGCGCACCCCCCGCTTCATCCGCGCGAGCGCATCGGCGCCGATCATGCCGCGCGTTCCCTCGTTCAAAGGGGTGTGGAGGGTGACGAAATCGGCGCGGGCGTAAAGCTCCTCCAAACTCACCTTTTCGACCCCCAAGGAAAGCGCGCGCTCGGAGGAAAGATAAGGATCATAGACGACGACCTTGAGGCGCAGCCCTTCGGCCCTTTCGGCAACCAGAGAGCCGATATTGCCGCAACCGATGATGCCGAGCGTCTTGCCGCAAAGCTCGACCCCCATAAAGCGCGATTTTTCCCACTTGCCGGCCTGGGTCGAACGGTCTGCGGCCGGGATCTGGCGGCAGAGGGCAAAGAGCATGGCGATCGTGTGCTCTGCGGCGGTGATGGAATTGCCGTAAGGGGTGTTCATGACGACGATGCCGCGCCCGGTCGCCGCCGCGACGTCGATGGTGTCGACGCCGATCCCGGCGCGGCCGATGATCTTGAGCCTTCCCGCGTGATCGAGAAGTTCTCGCGTCACCTTTGTTGCCGAACGCACGGCAAGCCCGTCGTAAAGGCCGATGCGGGCTTTGAGCTCGGCCAACTCGAGCCCGGGCAGAGTGTCGGCCTCGATCCCCCGCTCGGCAAAGATCGCCACCGCGCGCGGGGAAAGCTCATCGGCGATCAGTACTTTTGGCAACACCTTTGGCACTTCCGTTCCTTTCGGCAATCGACCCGGCAAAGCTTCCCGCCCGCCCCTTTCCCCGCGGGCGGCGGAAAGGGGTCGCGGCGGGAAAACGCGAACGCGGTTTCTGCTGCGCCTTCAGGCCACCCTTTTTGCGCGGCGCTCTTCCTCCCAGGCCCAATCGAGCCAGGGCAAAAGAGCCTCGACATCGCTCGCCTCGACCGTCGCTCCGGTCCAGATGCGCAGACCCGGAGGCGAAGCGCGATGGCTGGCGATGTCGTATCCCGCGCCTTCTTCTTCGATGCGGCGCGCGATCCGGCGCGAGGCGAGAAAACGCTCTTCGGGAGAAAGCGCGGTAAAGGCGGGATCGATGATCTTGAGGCAAGGCGAGGTCTGCGAACGGGTGTTCGGCTCTTCGGCCAGAAAACGCGCCCAGGAAGACCCTTCGACCCAGATTGCGATCGCCGCGAGGTTTTGTTCGCAGCGCCTGACGAGAGCCTCGAGCCCGCCGCCGCTTTCGGCCCATTTGAGGGAATCGATCGCGTCCTCGACGCACAGCATCGAGGGCGTGTTGATGGTCTCGCCGCGGAAGACGCCTTCATTGAGCTTGCCGCCTGAAGTCAGGCGGAAAAGCTTTGGCAGAGGCCAGGGCGGGGTATAAGCGAGAAGCCTTTCGACCGCACGCGGCGAAAGCGCAAGCATGCCGTGCGCGGCTTCCCCGCCCAAGGCTTTCTGCCAGGACCAGGTGGCGACGTCGAGCTTTTGCCAGGGAAGGCGCATGGCAAAGACTGCCGATGTGGCGTCGCAAATGACGAGGCCCGTCCTCCCGGCAGCGATCCAATCCCCGTTCGGAACCCTGACGCCGGAAGTGGTGCCGTTCCAGGTGAAGACCACGTCGCGTTCGAAATCGACCGCGGAAAGTTCGGGAAGCCGGCCGTAAGGAGCCGAAAGGACGCGCACATCGGGGAGCTTCATTCTTTTGACGTCGGCGACCCAGCCTTCGCCGAAATTCTCCCAGGCGAGCATGTCGATCCCGCGCGCGCCCAAAAGCGACCACAGGGCCATCTCGACCGCCCCCGTATCCGAACCGGCGACGACCGCAAGACGCCAGTCGGAAGGCATGCCGAGAAGCCGTTTCGAGCGTTCGATCACCTCTTCGAGACGCGCTTTCCCCGCACCCGATCGGTGCGAACGGCCGAGGAGAGCCTGGTCGAGAACGGCGGGCGACCAGCCCGGACGCTTGGCGCAAGGGCCCGAAGAAAAACAGGGGTTGTTGGGGCGCCGGCTGGGCTTCATCGCGGGGCTTCCTTGAGCGAGGTTGAAAGAGGCGTTTCCGCCCGCGCGAAACTTATGAACGCGGTTCCCCGCCGTCAATGCGGCGTACGCGCGCCGGCAAACCCGGCTTACCGGGGGCAGGCTTCAGCGATTGCCATGAAGTCGGCGGCTTTGAGGCTCGCGCCGCCGACGAGGGCGCCGTCGACCTCGGCGAGAGCAAGGATTAGGGGGGCATTCTTCGGGCTCACCGAGCCGCCGTAAAGGATCGGCGTCGAGGCCGGAAGAAAGGGGCGGATCGCGGCGTGCATGAGGGTTATGTCTTCCTCTCTTGGGACGAGGCCGGTGCCGATCGCCCATAAGGGCTCGTAGGCGACGACGAGGA
>JAJYIC010000001.1:0-16350 GCA_021790295.1 Pseudomonadota bacterium
GCGCCCGGTCTTTCTCGCGATCAAAGGCGGCGCCGGCGGCTCGCTGCGCCCGGACGAGGTTTCCCTTCACGCCCACGCCGACGCCGGAAGCTTTGTCATCGACGGGGCCGAAGGGCGTTGGGCGATCGATCTCGGCCCCGACGATTACGATCTTCCCGGCTATTTCGATCACGGCGAGGCGCACCGGCCGGGGCGGCGCTGGGACTATTACCGGACGGCAAACGGCGGCCACAACACCCTCGTCATCGCCGGCGAGACCCCTGTCGCCAACGCCTTTGCGCCGATGGTCGCGGGCGCGGTCGAGCGCGATTGCCAGTGGGCCGTCTTCGACCTTTCCCAAGCCTACCGGCGCAAAATGGGGAGCATACGTCGCGGCGCCGCCCTTTTCGGCCGTCAGGTGGTAATCGCCGACGAGATCGCCGCCCCTTTCCCGGGCGAGGTCCTCTGGCGCATGCATACGAGCGCAGAACCGGAATTCGTCGGCGGCCGCTTTGCCGCCTTGCGCCTTCGCGGCAAACGCCTTTTCGCCCGCATCCTCGAACCCTCTTCGGCCCGTTTCGGGCAAAGCCTGCCGCCCCCTCCGCGCGCGTTCCCGCCGATCGATAGAGCCTTTTTGCACGGCAACCCGGGCGCGCTCAGGGTGGCCGAGTTGCCGCGCCGTGACGACGGCCGCGGCGGGCGCGGGACGGGCGCGCCGATACGCCGTCTCGAAGTTCGCTGGCCGCAAGGGGCAAAGCGCCTCGTCGTCTCTTTTTACCCCGACGGCGAGGGGCCGCCCCCCGCATTGCGCGTGGCCGCACTCGACGAGTGGCTCGAAAGGCGGCCTTTCAAGGAAGAAGGCCGCGGGGAGAAAAGGCATTGTCCACCGGACAAGCTCCTGGAGGGCGCGCCGACGCCGCGGCCTGTACCGCCTTTGAGCTCTCACGAAAGGCGCAATCGGATGGAACCCCGCAGCCCTGAAAAGATCGGCGCAAGGCCGGCGCCGAAGGAACGCGATCCGGCGGCGATCATCGCCTCTTTCTTCCCGGCGATGGCCGCCTTGCGGCCGGCGCTCGACCCCGAGATCCGCCTTCTCGAAGAGAGGCTTCGGCGCGAAGAGGAGGAAGGGCGCGACACCAGCGCCTTGCGCCAGCTTTTGCAGGAGCTTCACTGGCGTCTCGAAGCGACCCCGGATGCGGCTGCGGCTTGCGAGACCTTGAAGCGCCTGCGCGCGATCGAGGCCTCGCCGCGGCCCAAAAGCGCGCTCGAACTGAACGAAGACGGGAGCTGCGGGCTTCCGACCAAGTTGTGGTTCTTAAAGCTCGATTGCTCGATCGACGCCCTTCTCTTCGAAGAGAAGGATAGCGCCCATCCCGCGCCCAGTTTCCTCGACCGCATCAACGATCCCGAACGCCTTCTCGACTATTGGTCGAGCCTCATTCTTTCAAAGCCTGCCGAGGATGGCCTCGACCGCCGCAAAGAGCTCAATCTTTCGACCGCGAATCTCCTCCGCCTTGTCCTGCGCCGCCGGCCGAAGGGCTATCCGTGGGACCCGCGGCTCGAAGCGGCGATACGCGGTTTTATCGCCCAATGGCAGGATCGTGACAGCGGTTTTTTCGGCCCTTCCTACGAGGTCGGCGGCGAAGTTTGGCGCACCGGGGATTTGAGCATCACCTTTCACTTGGCGCGTTATCTCGATGGGGCGATCTCTTATTGGCCGCAGCTTATCGACACGCTTCTCGCCATGCGCTGCCGGCGTTACCCGAACGGCTGGCTCGACGAAGAGGGGATGACGAGCCACAACAATTACGACGTCGCGACACTTTTGCGTCTCGGCTGGCCGGCGATGAGAGCGGAGCAGAGGCGCAAAGCCGGGCGCGAACTCGACCGCCTTCTCGACTGGTGTCTCAACAGCGCCCTCGACCGCGAAGGGAAGGTCGTGGCCCGCGCAAGGGGCGAATCGCTTTTCGAAAGCTGTTATTTCACCATCGCGTTTCTCGACGCGGTCGGCTCTTTTGCAAAGGGAAGATCCTTTTGGAATGATCGTCCGATCGCCGGGATGGAGGGGCTGCGCGCGGGGCTCGCCCGCCAGCTTGGCAGACTTCACCCGCGGCACCCGATGACGCGTCTTTCCTATGCGCGGCTGTTGGGCAAGGACGCGCGCGCCGGCCGCGCGGCGAGCGGAAAGGGTTAGGCGCGCACGGGTTCTGGCCAGGGGGCGATTGCGTTAAATCAATCCTGTTTGTCGGCGCCGCGGCGTAAAGTGCGCGTATGGATAGCCCATTGCGCGATGCGCTTTTCGGTTTCGCCCTTTCCGCCCTTCCCTCGCCCCTTCTCCAGTTCGGCCTCGATTTCGCGGCAGCGGCGGTGCAGGAACAGCATCCCTCTCTCGGCGAACGCCTTCGCCCCTTTTCCGGGGCGCGGATCGCGATCGACCTTGAGGGCGTTTCCCGCTCTTTCCTTCTCGCCTTCTCCGAGCGATCGGGGCGCGTCAGCCTTTGCCTCGCAGAAGAAGGCGAAAAGGCAAGCGCGCGCATCACGGGGTCCCTTTCGGCGCTTTTTGCTCTCCTCGAAGGAAACGCCGACGGCGACGCCCTGTTTTTCGCAAGGGATCTTGCGCTGAGCGGCGACACGGAAGCGGTCGTCGCATTGAGAAACGCCCTCGACAACGAGGAAATCGATCTCTTTGCCGATCTTTTCGCGGCTCTCGGCCCTTTCGCTTTGCCGGCGCGCGCCGCAACGATCGCGTTCAGGGCCCTCTCGGCCTTGGCGGAACGCGCGCCTTCCTTTGAGAAGGCCGTTTTCCCCCGACCGTTTCCGGCGCGCAGGTGACAGGTGGAACTCGTCGCGCCGGCCGGCACACCGGCCTCCCTTCGCGCCGCTCTCGCCGCCGGCGCCGACACCGTCTATCTCGGCTTTCGCGACGAGACCAACGCGCGCAATTTCCCGGGTCTCAACTTTTCCCCGGCAGAACTCGAAGAGGGCTTGCGCCTCGCGCACCGGGAGGGGCGCAAGGTTTATGTCGCGGTCAACACCTTCCCGCGCGCGGGTGACGAAGCGCCCTGGCGGCGCGCCGTCGACAAGGCGGCCTCGCTCGGTGCCGACGCCGTCATCCTTTCCGATGTCGGCCTTCTCGATTATGCCTCGAGGCGCCATCCGGAGCTTCGCCTCCACCTTTCGGTCCAGGCGGCGGCGTCGCATCTGGACGCCATCCGCTTTTACGCCGAAGCGTTCGGGGTGCGCCGCGTCGTCCTGCCGCGCGTCCTCACGGTCGAGGAGATCGCCGCTCTCAATCGACAAGTGAAGGTGGAAACCGAAGTCTTCGCTTTTGGCGGCATGTGCCCGATGGCCGAAGGGCGCTGCTCTCTTTCCTCTTATGTCACCGGCCATTCGCCCAACATCAACGGCGTGTGCTCGCCCGCAAGCCATGTGCGTTACGAGACGAGAGGCGACGCGCTCGTCTCGCTTCTCGGCGGCTCCGTGATCAACCGCTTTCTCCCCGGCGAGGCGGCGGGTTACCCGACCTTGTGCAAAGGCCGCTTTCTTGCCTCGGGCGAGGCCGGCTATCTCTTCGAGGAGCCGGTCAGCCTCAACGCCGCCCAGATCCTCTCGCAGTTGAAAAAAGCCGGGGTCGCCGCGCTCAAGATCGAAGGGCGCCAGCGCGGCCGCGCTTATGTCGCGGAAGTGGTCGCCGCCTACCGCCGCCTCATCGACGCCGTTCTCAGCGACGGGCAGGCCCCGCGCGAGACGGTCGCCCAACTCGACCGGCTCGCCGAAGGGCAAAGCGAGACGACCGGGGCCTATGGGAGAAAATGGCGGTGACGGCAGCGCTTTCCCTCGGCCCCGTCTTTTTCCATTGGCCGCCGCAATGCTGGCGCGATTTCTATTTCCGCCTCGCCGAAGAGGCGCCGATCGACGCCGTTTACCTGGGCGAGGTGGTGTGCGCAAAGCGCATTCCCTTTACCGCCCCCGAGATCGAAGCCGTCCTTTCGCGCCTGAAGCGCGGCGGAAAGCGCGTATTCCTTTCGAGCCTCGCCCTCATCGGCAACGAGCGCGAGGCCGCTCTCATGCGCGATCTCTGCGCCGAAGTTGAGGCGACCATCGAAGCCAACGACGTCGGCCTTCTCGATCTCGTGGCGGGGCGACCGCATGTTCTCGGTCCATTCCTCAATATCTATAACGAGAGCACCCTTTCCTATTTCGCCGCCAAAGGAGCGGTCGGCGCCTGCCTTCCCGCCGAGCTGCCCGGGCGCTCGCTCGCAAGGCTTGCCGCGACGGCGCCGATCCCCCTCGAGGTTCACGCCTTTGGCCGCCTGCCTTTGGCGATCTCGGCGCGCTGTTTTCATGCGCGCGCGCAAAGGCTTCACAAGGACGGCTGCCAGTTCGTTTGCGGGCGCGATCAGAATGGCCTTGTCGTCAACACCCTCGAAGGAGAGCCTTTTCTCGCCGTCAACGGCCTGCAGACCCTCTCCTACACCTGTCTCAACCTTCTCGGCGAAGTGAAAAGGCTCGAGGCCGCGGGGATTTCGGGGTTTCGCCTGTTGCCTCTCGCGGTCGACATGGTCGCCGTGGCCCGCCTCTTTCGCGAGGTTTTGGATGGCGTGAGCGGAGCGGAAGAAGCCTCGTCCCGTTTAGAGGACCTTGTACCCGGCATCCCTTTCGCCAACGGCTTCCTTTATGGCGCGGCGGGGCGCAGCCGCCAAAGCGCTCTTCCCCTCGAACTCGAATAGACGCGGCGAAAGCTTTTCCCGAAAACGCGCGAAGGCCCCGGAGGCCGGAAAGAGGATCGCGGCCGCAAAAAGCGCGATTGATCACGCTCATTGCCTTACCGGCAAGGGAAGGTGTTTACGAACGAGGAGGCTGTCTGGGTAATTCCCATGAGCCGCGTTTCGAGCGAAAATCGGTCTATCCTGGGAGAAGCGCGAAGAGCGTATCGACAATACGGTCGAGCGCTGCGACGCGGGAGAGGCGGATTTTCGCCGAAACCCTCCCGGACGCGGTGCTTTTGCCCGCCCGAGGGCGTCGCACGCCTCGCAGGCGCCGCACGCCTCGCAGGCGTCGCACGCCTCGCAGGCGTCGCCGCGCTTGCGCGATGGGGTGGCATCGCGCCTCCTGCCGGATCGGGCAAAATCTCCTGCTTCGCGGCCATGACGATTACTCAGACAGGCTCTCAGGGATGCGCCGGTCGCCGCAGCTTTTTACCCTGACGCGGCGCCTTTGATGCCGGTCCCGCAAAAGGTCATGGGGTTCACTTGGACGACGCGCCGCTAAAGCCGCAAGATCGGGTCAGGCAATCGCCTTCTCCCGCCCGTCCTTTGCCGCAAACAAAGGGCGCCGCGGCTCGAACCGGGCGGCGTTTATGGCTTTTCCTTCTCCTCCTTGCCGCAGCCGCGCTCGGTTTTGCGGTATGGCGCTGGCCTTTTCTCTCTGAGGCGCTTTTCGCTCCCCGATCGGCCGCTTCTGTCATTACCGTATCCGGCAATATCGAGGCCCATCAAAGCGTCTTGAGCTTTACCCGGGTCGAGGCGCCGATCATCTATCTGCCCTTCGACGAAGGCACTTCCGTCAAGAGCGGGACCGTTCTCGCCCGTGTCGACGACCGTTACTACCGCGGGCAGACAGCGATCGACCGCACCAATCTCGCGGTCGCCGCGGCGCAGCTCTCGGCCAACAAAAGCAGCCTCGACGCGGCCCGTCACACCCTTTCGAGCGACCTCTTCGATCTCGCCTTGAAAAAGCGCGACTACCGACGCGCGCAGGCGTTGTTGAAAACGGGCGCCGGCACGGAGCAAGCCCGGGACGCCGCTTATACGGCGATGCAGCAGTCGGCCGCGACACTCGCGCGCGATCAGGCGCTTGCCGGAGTGGCGAAAAACACCGTCACCCTTGCCGCAGCAAAAAAGGCCGCGGCTTTGGCCACTCTCGACCTCGATCGGATCACCCTTTCCTACACCGTTCTACGCGCGCCCTTCAGCGGTGTCATCGCGGTGCGCGAGGCCGAACTCGGCCAGCTTGCGGGACCCGGGGTCGCGATCGTCACGCTCGATGATCTCGACCACCCCTGGCTTCGCGCTTACGTCAACGAGTCCGATCTCGGCAAGGTGAGGCTCGGCGAAAGCGTCGCCGTCACCACCGACACTTATCCGGGAAAGACCTACAACGGGCGCATCGGCTTCATCTCGCCCAAAGCCGAATTCACCCCCAAAACGGTCGAGACTCACGCCGAAAGGGTCACTCTCGTCTATCGCATCCGCATCGACATCGCCAACCCGACGCATGAACTTCTTCCGGGCATGCCCGCCGATGCGCGCATCAGGCTGTTGGCCCCGGGGAAATGAATCGCGAAATGACGGGCGAGAGCGGCGAATTCGCGGTCAGGGCCGAAGGCCTTTGCCGGCGCTTCGGCGCGCTCCAAGCGGTGCGCGATCTGAGCTTTGCCGTCGCGCGCGGCGAGATCTTTGGCTTCGTCGGTCCGGATGGAGCCGGCAAGACCACGATCATGCGCATGCTGGCGGGGGTTCTGCTGCCCGACAAGGGAGAGATCTTTCTCGAAGGGATCGATGTCGTCGCCGAGCCCGAGCGCGCCAAGCCCATTCTCAGCTACATGCCGCAGCGTTTCGGCCTTTACGAAGATTTGACCGTCGCCGAAAACATTTTCTTTTACGGCGAGTTGTTCGAACTGCCTTGGCGCGTGCGCCGCGCTCGCGCGCGTCAACTGCTTCAAGCAGCCGGCCTTCTCTCTTTCGAGAGGCGGCTTGCCGGGCAGCTTTCGGGCGGCATGAAGCAAAAGCTCGGTCTCGTCTGCGCCTTGCTGCACACGCCAAAAGTCCTTCTTCTCGACGAGCCGACGACGGGCGTCGACCCTCTTTCGCGCCGCGATTTCTGGGCGATCCTTTACAATCTGCGCGAAAGCGGGGTCACCATCCTTTTCTCGACCGCTTATATGGACGAGGCCGAACGCTGCTCGCGCCTTGCCCTTATGCATGAGGGAGAAATCCGCCTTTGCGACAGCCCGGCGCGGCTCAAAGCGGCGATGCCCGGCGCCTTGCTCGAAGTCGTCTCCGCCGATCCGCGCGCCGCGCACAAAGCACTTACGGGCGCGCCCGGGGTGTTGGGGCTTCTCCTTATGGGCGACCGCGTCCATGTGCGCGTCGACAACGCCCTCCGCCGCAAGGGGGAACTCGAAGCCCGGCTTTTGGGTGAAGGGGTCGGCCCCGCCGCGATTCAGCCTATCGAGCCGGGGATCGAGGACGTGTTTGTCGCCCTCCTCGGGCAGGAAGGCGCGGCGTGAGTGCGAACCCTGTCGCCGCTTTCGGTCTCACCAAAAGGTTCGGCAGCTTCACCGCCGTCGAGGCGCTCGATCTCCAAATCGGCAAAGGCGAGATCGTCGGCTTTATCGGGCCGAACGGGGCCGGGAAATCGACGACGATCCGCATGCTTTGCGGCCTTTTGCGCCCGAGCGCGGGGCGCGCCGAAGTCGCCGGTTTCGATGTCGCCCGGCAGAGCGAGGCGGTGCGCGCCCACATCGGCTACATGTCGCAGAAATTCTCTCTTTATGGCGATCTCACCGGCCGCGAGAACCTGCGCTTTTTTGCCGGCATCTATCGCGTGCCGCGGCGGGAGATCCGGGAGCGCATCTCTTTTGCGATCGCGATGGCAGGGCTCGAAGGGCGTGAAGAGGCCTTGGTGAAAACGCTCGCCGGAGGCTGGAAGCAAAGGCTCGCGCTCGGCTGCGCGATCCTTCACCGCCCTCCCGTTCTCTTTCTCGACGAGCCGACTTCGGGGGTCGAACCGCAGGCGCGGCGGCGTTTCTGGGACCTCATCCACAATCTCGCCGGGGAGGGCGCCACCATCCTCGTCTCCACCCACGCCATGGACGAAGCGGAATATTGCAACCGCGTCGCCCTTATCGACGCCGGAAGGCTTGTCGCCATCGGAAGCCCCGGCGAATTGCGCGGGCGGGAGCTCGCAGGCGAGCTTTTCGAGCTGGCTTGCGCCCCTCTCGGCGCCGCGCTCGAAGCCTTGCAGAGCCTGCCGGAGGTGATCGAGGCCGCGATTTTCGCGGACAAGCTTCATGTCCTTTTAGAAAAGGACGCAAACGCCTTGTCTTTGCCGGCAATCCTCGCAGGGCGGCAGATATCGGCAAAGGCGCCGCGCGCCATCGCCCCGACCCTCGAGGATGTGTTTGTCCAGCTGGTCTCGCGGCGCGAAAGCAAAAGAGGCCGGGAATGAGCCCGCGCCGCCTTTTCGCCATGGCGTTCAAGGAAAGTTTGCAGATCTGGCGCGACCCGCGCAGCCTCGCGGTCGCGCTCCTCATGCCTTTGATGCAGATGGTGCTTTTAGGCTATGGCGTGAGCCTCGACATCAAGCATGTGCCGCTCTGCGTCTATGATGAGGAAAGGAGCGACGCGAGCCGGGCGCTGGTCACGAGCTTCCTCGCCTCGGGCTGGTTTTCGGCCGCGAAGATGCTCCAAAGCGAAAGGGCGGTGCGCGAGGCGTTGGACCGCGGGGAGTGCATCGGCGCCGTCACCATCCCCGTCGATTTTTCGCGGGTCCTGGCGAGCACGGGGCGCGCGCCGGTGCAGGCGGTGTTCGACGCCACCGACACCAATACCGCGACCATCGCCATCGGTTACGCCAAAGGCGTGATCGCGCTCGCGAGCGCCGATTTCGCCGCGCGCTGGGGGGCTCAGCACGGTCTTTCGGCGCCGCGCGTCGGCACCATCGATCTCGAACCGCGGGTGTGGTTCAACGAAGGCCTCGACAGCCGCAATTTCATCATCCCTGGCGTCGTCGCGGTCATTCTCGCGCTTGTCGGCGCACAGCTCACCTCGCTCACCGTCTCGCGCGAGTGGGAGCGCGGGACCATGGAAGAACTCATCTCGACCCCGGTCAAGGCGCTCGAAGTGATGCTCGGAAAGCTCGCGCCCTATTTCGCGATCGGCCTTTTCGACGCCGCCTTTTGCCTTCTCTCGGCCGTCTTCTGGTTCGACGTGCCGTTCCGGGGCAGCATCGCGACGCTCGGCTTGACGACGGGCCTTTTCACTCTCGTCGTTCTCGGCATCGGTTATCTCTTGTCGGTGCGCATCAAAAGCCAGCTCGGCGCGAGCCAGATTGCGCTTCTTCTCACCATGCTGCCGACTACCATTCTTTCCGGTTACGCCTTCCCCATCGACCAGATGCCGGCGGCGGTTCGCGCCATCACCCTCTTCGTCTATGCCCGCTATTACGTGACGATCTTGCGCGCGGTGTTTTTGAAGGGCAGCTCTCTCGGCGATCTTCTCCTGCCGATCCTCGCTCTTGCCGCCACCGCCGCCGCCATCGTTTGGGTGGCCGCGCGCAGCTTTCGCAAGCGTCTCGACTGAAAGCCCATGTTCGAACGCCTCGAAGCGATACTGGTCAAGGAGTTCCTCGAACTTCGCCGCGACCCTTGGGCGATCTTCCGCCTCATCATCCCTCTGGCCTTGCAGGTGATCGTCTACGGTTATGCGGCGACTTTTACCGTCCATCACGTGGCGACGGCGGTGCTCGACCTCGATAACAGCGAGGCAAGCCGCAGCCTCATTTCACATTTCCTCGCCACCCGCCGTTTCGACATCGTCGATTTTGCCGACCGCCAGAGCACGGTCACGCGCGACCTCGACAGCGGCAAGGCAACCCTCGCCATCGTCATCCACGCCGGCTTTGCCCGCGATCTCGCAAGCGGTCGCGGCGCCCCTCTCGCGGTCGCGGTCGACGGCACCAATTCCAACACGGCTCTCATTTCCCTCGGTTATGTCGGCGAGATCGTCTCCCGTTTCGAGGCCGAAGAGGCGGCAAAGGCCTCTACGGTAAAGGCCGGCGCCGCGCCGCCCACGGTTACCGTCTCGCTCGAAGAGCGGCCCTGGTTCAATTCCGGTCTCGAAGACCGCTGGTTTTTCATCCCCGGCGTCATCGGCACCCTCACGCTTGTCCAGGTCGTCAATCTCACCTCCTTCGCGGTGGTGCGCGAACGCGAGGTCGGAACCCTCGAACAGATCATGGTGAGCCCGATACGTCCGGTCGAATTCATCCTCGGGAAGACCCTGCCGTTCTTTTTGATCGGCCTTGCCGACGTCGCTCTCGTCACTCTTCTCGGCGTCTTGTGGTTCCACATCCCCTTTGTCGGCGACCCTTTCGTCATGCTTTACGGGGCCTCCCTTTTCCTTTTGGCCACGCTCGGGCTCGGCCTTCTGTTGTCGACCTTTTCGCGCACCCAGCAGCAGGCTTTCGCGCTCAATTTCTTTCTCATAAACCCGATCTTCATCCTCTCGGGCTTTGCCTTTCCCATCGCGGCGATGCCGCGCTTCCTGCAGTGGCTGACCTTTCTCAACCCTTTGCGCTATTTCCTCATCGTCATCCGCGCGGTCTTTTTGAAAGGGGTCGGCCTTTCCGATCTGTGGCAGGAATTCGCGGCGATGGCGCTTCTTGGGGTGGTGATGCTGGGGCTCAGCGTTTTGCGCTTTAAGAAATCCCTCGATTGACAAAGGCGCGAAACCTGCCGGCGGGCCCTTGCGCCGCAGCCGGGCGGCCGACGGGGTTGCCCGAACGCCCCTTGCGCAAGCGTCCTCCCGGACCTTGCTCCGCCTGCTTCTGCAGGAAATTTGCAGGCACCGGTTCCCCCCTCCTCTGGCGGCGGCGCCCTCTGGGAGCGTTGCAGCGCAATCGAAGGATGAGATGCTATTGTGGCAATTTTATGATTGTGCTAATAGCAACAGCGCTCTCCTCGCGCTCGCGCAGGAGCCTCGGGCGAACGGCAGGCCCGGCGCGAGTGGGCAGATTTCCCTGATCGGGGGAGTCTCGACCCCGTTACGCGCGCACCGGATGGCGCGGACTCGTCGAGGCGGCGGCCTTCCAACCGAGCTGTTCGCGCACGCGCGATCGAATCTGCTCGGCGCTATCGGTCGGGAACACTTCGACGTAACGGATGCCGGCCTTGCAGAGGGCTTCCTTCTTGACGGCATCTCGGGCTGCCGCCGTACCCTGGAAGTGCCCACTGCCCTGGTATTCGACAGCCACCACCGGCCAGCCGCCTTGATCGACAATGAGGATGTCGATTCGCTTGCTGTTGATCGAGCGAAACGCATCCTCGTCCTGCGAGGCGAGAATTTCTCCAAGGCTGACTTGGGCGAAGACGTGATGACCCCGCCGCGCTGCCGCTATGTCCTGTTCGATGATTTTGAAGACTCGATATTCCGAGTCGTTAAGCAGTACGCGCCTTCGGAATGAAGCGGCCTTCACGGTGTGCTGTTGCTGCTCAACGTATCTGAGGTCGGGGGCCGGGTTCTTTTCAAACCGGGGTGGAGTATAAAAAGAACGGTAGGGCCGTTGTCTCGACACTGATCGGGTCCGGCGAGCAACCGCTCGGAATGAAGCGGCCTTCACGGCGTGCTGTTGCTGCTCCACGTCTCTAAGGTCGGGGGGTGGGTTCTTTTCAAACCGGGATGGAGTATAAAAAGAACGGTGCGGCCGTTGTCTCGACACTGATCGGGTCGGGCGAGCAACCATGACGTAAATCAGAGCGATCCACGCGGCGACCGCTATCAGCGCAAGGCCCAAGACATTATCCGATAACAACGAGCGCCCGCCAACTGATATGAGATGGCCCACGACAGGTCGATTTACGCTGCTTCAACCGTGCGACTTGGTGAAGATATTTGCGGTCCATTAAGAAATTGTTGATAGAGTTCGCCGGGGCTCTACGGGAAGCGGCAGATAAGCAAATCGCCTCGGCCGACGCGGAAGCTAAGAAAGCTGATGCCGCTGCTGCGGACGCAATATGGCGTGAGGTGGAGGCTTATCCCGCTGTTTCGGCGGGATAAGCCTCTTGGAGATTACGGGACAAAATGTTGATGACGCTTTGCGAGCCGCAAAGGAGAATTTTCCCCATGCTGAATCCTTCACCTGACCCCTCTTGCGCAGGCCCCCGCTGGAAGCAGGAATCGCCTCGCGCGGCGAGGCGGCGCCTCTGGATCCTCAGGTTCTCGCGGAAGGCGACCTTGGCGACATCGATCAGTTCGCGTTTTGGAGCGAGGCCCGTATGCTTTGCAAACCATATCGTCACGCAATAGAGGTGCCAGAGGCTCGGGGCGCCGGAAAAAGCGGGTGGCGGAAACGCCCCCTTGACGCGCCGAGCCTCGCCCGCCGCATATTTCCGCACGTTCTGCTTCGTTACCCCAAGATAACGGGCGATATCGCTCAGGTTTACGAGATCCGGGGCGACCTCGACGAGTTCGGCTCCCCGAAGCGCCCGCCGCGCATCGCGGATTGCCGACGCCAGCGCCTCTGCCGCCGATTCCCCCTCGCGTGCGAAGTCGAGGGCGAGCATTCCCGGCCGGCCGACCCCGAGCGTGGCGTCGTCGCACCCGGCCTCGAACGGCCCATCGACGTGAACGGCCGGATCGGCGCCGGCGTCGGCAAGAGCGAAGATAAGCGTAAACTCGAAGACTGCCGTCATCTCCTTCCTCGCTTTTGTTGCACCGCCGGCTGCGCGTGAGTGCAGTTTTCTACCGCTCGCCGGATCTACCGCGCGTGCGCGACCGGGCCCCCTGGGCGTACTCCACACCGAGATCCGACAGAAGAGCCGGAGGCGGCAATTCCGGTCATTCCACAGGCAACGGAGCAGTCCCCACGCGTGGCCCGCCGCCATTCTCCATATCCGATCCCTCGCCTCGGCGTGCGAGAGCGCCCCTCGACGTGCGGATCTGGATGAATCTGCGACGGCGCCAACCCGTCTCCTTCACGGAGATAGATATCGACCCGTCGTTGTCAAGCGACAACTGCAGCCTAAGCTCCTCGCCTTCGTTGGCGAATGACGCTCGCGCCCGCCGGCGGATTCAGGCCGCGGCGCGTTCCTTGCGGATGAGCGTCAGGATCTTGCGGGCGGCTTCGGGGATGTTGGTTCCGGGACCGAAGACCGCGGCGACCCCGGCCTTTTCGAGAAAGCCGTAGTCCTTGGGCGGGATGACGCCGCCGCAGACGACGAGGATGTCGGCCGCGCCTTCGCGCTTCAAGGCGTCGAGGAGAGCGGGGACAAGAGCCTTGTGCGCGGCCGCCTGGCTCGAAACGCCAACGATGTGGACATCGTTTTCGACCGCCTGGCGCGCGGCTTCTTCCGGGGTCTGGAAAAGCGGGCCGATATCGACATCGAAACCGATATCGGCAAAGGCGCTGGCGATGACCTTGGCGCCGCGGTCGTGGCCGTCCTGGCCGAGCTTTGCCACGAGAATGCGCGGGCGGCGTCCCTCTTCACGGGTAAAGGCTTCGATCTCCCTCCTCGTTCGCAAAAACCGCTCGTCCTCGCCCAATTCCCCGCCATAAACCCCGGAAAGCGAACGCTCCGCGGCGCGGTAGCGGGTGAAGGCGCGCTCCAGAGCCGCGGAGATCTCGCCGAGCGTCGCCCGCGCCCGCGTCGCTCCAATCGCGAGGGCGAGAAGATTGCCTTCGCCCTTTTTCGCTTCCTCGCGTAAGCTTTTGAGCGGCGCCTTTACGGCCCCCCCGTCGCGGCTTTTGCGCAAGGCTTCGAGACGGGCGACCTGTTCGCGTCTCACCGCCTCATTGTCGACATCGAGGATCTCGACCGGGTTTGCCTCGGGGCTCTGGTATTTGTTGACGCCGACGATCGTCTCTTCGCCGCGGTCGATGCGCGCCTGGCGCCTTGCCGCCGCCTCTTCGATCAAGAGTTTCGGCATCCCGCTTTCGACCGCTTTTGTCATCCCGCCCAAGGCTTCGACCTTGTCGATCAGTTCGGAGGCGGCGAGAGTGAGCGAATGGGTGAGGCTTTCGACAAAATAGCTTCCGCCCAAAGGATCGACGACAAAGGGAATGCCTGTTTCTTCGGCAAGGATCAGCTGGGTGTTGCGGGCGACCCGTGCGGAGGCGCGGGTCGGAAGCCCCAAAGCCTCGTCATAGGAATTGGTGTGAAGCGACTGCGTGCCGCCGAGGACGGCCGCCAAGGCCTCGATCGCGGTGCGGATGATGTTGTTCTGGGGGTCCTGCTCGGTGAGGCTGACGCCGGAAGTTTGGCAATGCATGCGAAGCTGAAGGCTCGCCCTATTTTGCGGCGCGAATTGCCGCATAAGGCGCGCCCACAAAACCCGCGCCGCCCGCAGCTTGGCAATCTCCATAAAGAAGTTCATCCCGATCGCGAAAAAGAACGAAAGCCGCGGCGCAAATTCGTCGATCTCGAGGCCGCGCGAGAGCGCCGCCCTCACATATTCGAGCCCGTCGGCCAAGGTGAAGGCGAGTTCCTGAACGCTCGTCGCTCCCGCCTCTTCCATGTGGTAGCCGGAGATCGAAATCGAGTTGAAGCGCGGCATCGCGCGGGCGGTGTATTCGATGATGTCGGCGACGATCCGCATCGAAGGCGCGGGCGGGTAGATATACGTATTGCGGACCATGAACTCTTTCAGAATGTCGTTCTGGATCGTACCCTGGAGCTTTTCTTCGCCAACCCCTTGCTCTTCCGCGGCGACGATAAAGGCGGCAAGAACCGGGAGGACCGCGCCGTTCATCGTCATCGACACGCTCATGCGGTCGAGCGGGATGCCGGCAAAAAGGATCTTCATATCCTCGACGCTGTCGATCGCAACCCCCGCCTTGCCGACGTCGCCGACGACGCGCGGGTGATCGCTGTCGTAACCGCGATGGGTGGCAAGATCGAAAGCGATCGAAAGCCCGGTCTGTCCGGCCTTCAAATTTTCGCGGAAAAAGCGGTTCGACTCCGCGGCCGTGGAAAAGCCTGCATATTGACGTAAGGTCCACGGCCGGTTGGCGTACATGGTCGCCTTGACGCCGCGCAGATAAGGCGGAAACCCCGGCATCGCCGCGCGCAAAGAACCGCCGCCGCATTCGATCGCTTCGAGGTCTTCCGCGGTGTAAAGAGGCTTGAGCGAGATGCCTTCGGGGGTCGTCCGCACCAGGCTTTCGAGCGCTTTGCCGCGCAGTTCCGTACGCGCCTCGCGCTCCCAATCCGCGAGGGTCTTTTTCGCAAATTCACGCTCTGCGGCCATCGCCTTCTTCCTCACGAAGAGGAGATTATAAGGCCGCAAGGAGGGGTGCGTCCATTTCCCCGCTAGTGTCCCGATTCTGAAATTCGCATGATCTCACTATCGGCCTCCAGGCGAATTTCAGAATCGAAAGGACACGAGCAAACTGTTGATTTCCAGTGTCGCTTTGGTTTCGAAGTTCGCCTCGAGCCTGATATCCGGTTATCTTGCGAACTTCGAAACCACGACACTAGGGGCGCGCGAAGGCGAAGAAAGCGCCTGGCGGAGAACGATCGCCGCGCTCAGAACCGCTACCGCCCCCGCCTGATGGAGGACGGCAAGAGGGAGCGGGACGACGAGAAGGAGCGTCGCGACGCCGAGCCCGACCTGGATAAGGACGGCCGCAAAGAGCGCGTGCAAGGCGCGGCGCACCGTTTGCGGCAAAGGCGAGAAAAGCCCTTTTCCCCAAAGCGAAAGGACGGCGGCGGCGGTCAGAAGCGCGAGAACGCGATGGTCGAACTGCGCCGCGGCGGGATTGGCGAAAAGATTGCGCAGAAAGGGATGGAGAGCGCCATAGTCGGGCGGCACGAGGCGACCGCCCATCAAGGGAAAGCTGTTGTCGATCAGCCCCGCATGGAGCCCGGCGACAAAGGCTCCGGCAAGGATCGTCAGGGAGACGAGGGCCAGCACGGCCTCCGCGGCGCGCCGCCAGAAGCGCACCCCCTCGAAAGGCGCGGACCGCTCCCGGACGAGAGAAAGCGCCAGCCAAAGGATCGCCGCATAGATGAGAAGCGCCAAGCCGAGATGCGCGGCAAGCCGGTATTGGCTGACTTCGGCGCGGCCTTCGAGCCCGCTCTCGACCATGTACCAGCCGAGGACGCCCTGGCAGAAGCCGAGGAAAAGAATAAGGACGAGAAACCATAAAAGCCGCCGCGACAGGCCCCCGCGCCACAGGAAATAGACGAGCGGCAATGCATAGGCAACGCCGACAAGGCGGGCGAGAAGGCGGTGCGCGTACTCCCAGAAAAAGATCACCTTGAAGCCCGCGAGGGTCATCCCTTGATGGATCAGGCGATATTGGGCGATCGCCTTATATTGCGCGAACGCGCTTTCCCATCCGGCGTGGGACAAAGGCGGGAGGACGCCGATGATCGGGTCCCAGTCGGTGATCGAAAGCCCCGATTGGGTGAGGCGGGTGATGCCGCCGAGGAGGAGAAGGAGAAAGATGAGCGCCGCGCAAAGGAAAAGCCAAACCGCAACCGCCTGTTCCCGGCGCCCGGAAGCGCTCTTGCCGAGTTCGCCTTTCTTGCCCGGCGAAAACTTTACTGCTCTTTGCGGGTGGCTTGCCATGCGCCGGCAAGATGAA
>JAJYIC010000001.1:16360-20341 GCA_021790295.1 Pseudomonadota bacterium
AACCCGAGCACCCTTTGCGCAAGCGGCCGTCGAGGCGGCCGATCGCCGCGCCGCAATGAAGGACTTTGCCGCAGCCCGCGCGGGCGCCCCTCAATGAAGGCTTCGCGACAGCGCGATTGCGCGAAACCGCCGCCGCCCATTGAGGGGGGCTTCCGCGACCCTCACCGAATGCAGCTTTCCCTCGATGTTGCGCACCCAGAAATCGAGAAACCGCCGCAGCTTCGGGAATTCGGGGGCGACGTCGAACTGTTGCCAGACAAAAATCTGCAAAAGGCTCGGGTGGTCGGGAAGATGATAAAGGATCTCCGCCGTCGTCAGGCGGACCCGGGGCAATTGCGGCAAAGGACGATCCACCTCGATCTCCTCCTTCAGGCCCTTTTCCGGTTTTGCCAGCATGAACCGCTGCGGCTCCGGAAGCAAGGAAATAATATATTGTTTATCAACCATTTAGCAGCGAACAGGTGCGGCTGCTGCCAGGCCTTGGAAAACCGTTCGAGGGGGCGCTTCCCTTGAAGGGAGGGCGCCAGGGGTTAGATACTGGCAAGGCTTTTTCGGGCGGCCTTCGAAAGGAGCGGCACGGCTCTCGTGGCCAAGGTCTTGGCGGCACCAAAGCGGAGATTTCTGGCGATCCTTGTCGCGGCGGCCTTGTGCGTTGCGCCTTTCCGCTTTCTCCTTGCCGGCGCGCCTTTGCCCGCTCTCGCTCTGCCATTGCACGCTCTGGCGCCGATGCTGCAAAGGGTGACGCCAGGGGTCGTCGCCATTTCGGTCAAGGGCTGGGTCAAGGAAGAAAATCCTCTCCTCAAGGATCCGCTCTTCCGCCACTTTTTCGGTCTCAAAAAGGGGCAGCCGATCAAGCGCGAGATGCAGGCGGCGGGTTCGGGCGTCATCATCGACGCCGTGCGCGGTTATGTCCTCACCAACAACCACGTCGTCGAACACGCGACCCGCATCGAGGTGACGACCAAAGGTGGGCGCCATTATCGCGCGAAGCTTCTCGGCCGCGACCCGGCCACCGACATCGCTCTTTTGCAAATACCGGCCGAAGGTCTGACGGCGGTGCCTTTGGGCAATTCGAGCCGTCTTGAAGTCGGGGATTTTGTCCTCGCGATCGGCAACGCCTTCGGCCTCGGGCAAAGCGTGACCTCGGGGATCGTCAGCGCTTTGGGGCGCAGCGGGCTCGGCATTGAAGGTTATGAGGATTTCATCCAGACCGACGCCTCGATCAACCCCGGGAACTCCGGCGGCGCGCTCGTCAACCTCGACGGCCAGCTTGTCGGCATCAATACGGCGATCCTCGCGCCGAGCGGCGGCAATATCGGCATCGGCTTTGCCATTCCGATCAATATGGCGCGCGCGGTCATGGACCAGCTCATCCGTTACGGCAATGTCGAGCGCGGCCTCATCGGCGTCGCGATCGAGGATCTGACGCCCGCCCTCGCGCGCACTCTCGGCACGAAGGAAAGGGCGGGCGCGGCGGTGATGCGGGTTCTTCCGGGTTCGCCCGCGGCCCAGGCCGGGCTCAAGGCGAAGGATGTGATCGTCGCCGTCAACGGCGCGCCGATCAGGAGCGCGACCGATCTGCACGACCGCATCGGGCTTTTGCGGGTCGGCGAAGAGGTTGCGCTCGGCGTCGACCGGCAGGGAAAGTTGCGCGAGTTCCGCCTGCGCATCGCTCCCTCGAAGGCCGCGGAAAGCCGCTGAGAGAGCGCGCGCGAGATGGTTGGAAAGAGCCCTTACGAGGTTCTGGGGCTGAAGCGCGAAGCCGGTCCCGAAGAGATACGCAAGGCCTATCGCAAGCTCGCCAAAGAGTTTCATCCCGATCTCAATCCCGGAAAGCCCGAAGCGGAGGCGCGTTTCAAGGCCGTCTCTGCCGCCTACACGCTCCTTTCGGATCCGGAAAAGAGGGCGCGCTTCGACCGCGGCGAGATCGATGAAAGCGGCGCCGAACGGCCGCACGCGGCTTACAGAGGCTTTGCCGAAGGGGCCGAAGGCGCCAAATACCACCCCGAAGGGGCGATCGATCTCGGCGATCTCGAGGATCTTTTCGCCGCTTTCGGGGCGGGCGCGCGCCCTCATCCGGGCGGGAGGGGTTTTCGGGCGCGCGGGGCCGACCGGCGTTTTTCTCTCGCCGTGGACTTTGTCGAGGCGGCTGTCGGCGCTCGCCGGCGGCTTCAGCTTTCGCCGCAGGAGTCGCTCGAGGTTGCGATCCCCGCGGGAATCGAAAGCGGCCAGGTTTTGCGTCTCAAAGGCAAAGGCGGCCCGGGCCTTGGCGGCGGCGAACCGGGGGACGCCTTGATCGAGGTCGAGGTCCGCCCGCACCCTCTTTTCCGCCGGGTCGGCAACGACATCCATATCGACCTTCCGGTCAGCCTGCCCGAGGCCGTTCTCGGCGCGCGGGTTTCGGTGCCGACGGTCGGCGGCGCGGTGACGATGACCATCCCCAAAGGCTCCGACACGGGGACGAGGCTGCGCCTTCGCGGCAAAGGCGTCAAAGGCGGCGACCAGTATGTGAGCCTCACAGTCGTCCTCGGCAAAAGCGAGGACCCCGATCTCGCGAAATTCGTCGAGGAATGGGGCAAAAGCCATCCCTTTGACCCGCGCCGAGGGACCTTTCCCCGATGATCGATTTCGCAGGGCTTCTTTTGCGCCTCGAAGGGCTCGATGCCGCAGAACTGCGGCTGTGGATCGAAAGGCGCTGGCTTTTGCCGGAGCGGGCGGAGAAGGCTTATCTTTTTCGCGAGGTCGATGTCGCGCGCGCCGAGCTCATCTACGAAATGCGCCGGGAGTTTGCGCTCGACGAGGAGGCGCTCGATCTCGTTCTTTCTCTTCTCGACCAGCTTTATGGTCTCCGGCGCGCGCTGAAACGCCTCTCCGATGCGCTCGAGACCCAGCCCGCCGAGGTGCGCCAGGCGATCGCAGAGGCGCTTTCCTCCGCCCTGCCGCCCGCACCCTAAAGCGTGCGAAAGCGGGCGCGGGCCGCGCGTTCGAGCGCCGCCGCGACAAGCCTGTCGATGCCGAGGCGCAAACGCAAAAGCGCGAGGATTTCGAGTTCCTCCGGCGTCGTCCCGCCGTCGGCCGCGACGAGATCGCTGGCGATCGCATAAGCGGTTTCCCTGAGCTTTCCCGGAAGGGCCTCGCGGATCTCGACCAGAACCTCTTCGAGCCCCCCGTCGCGGCCGAGAAGGAGGGTGCAATCGTTGAGCAGTTCCGGCAACTTGCCTTGGTCGAAATCGCGGAATACCGGAAGATCGCCGACGATGTCGCCGATCAGGGAAAGCTCGGTTTCGGAGAGCTTGCTGAGCGCCGCCGAAACGATGACCATGGTGTAGATGAGGGCGCGATGGTGAGGCTTCATGCCCTCTCCTTTCCCTACAGGACGTCCGCGAGAAAGCAAACGTCGCTCTCATTGTCAAGGCTCGGAAAGAAATTCGGCGATCGCCGCAACCGCTTCGGCAAGGCCGACGCGGCGACCCTCCACCCCTTCCGGGAAGGCCGAAAGGAGGCGGGAAGGAAACGCCCGATCGAGAACGACAAAAGCGCCGCAGTCGTCGGCGCGGCGGATCAGGCGGCCGTAAGCCTGGCGCAAGCGTTGCCGGGCGATCCCTTCTTCGTAAACCTTCCCGCCGAAAGCGGCCTTGCGCGCGCGATGGAGGATGTCGGGGCGCGGCCAGGGGACGCGGTCGAAGACGATGAGGCGCAAGGAACGTCCGGGAACATCGACCCCGTCGCGCACCGCGTCGGTGCCGAGAAGAGAGGAATCCTCTTCGGCGCGGAAGATGTCGACAAGGCTTGCCGTCGACATCCCGTCAAGATGCTGGGCGAAAAGGGGAAGGCCTTCGGCTTCGAGCAGGGGAGCGATCCGTTCGTGCACCGCTTTCAAACGCGCGATCGCCGTAAAAAGGCCGAGCGCGCCGCCGCGCGCGGCAACAAAAAGCTTCGCATAGGCCGCGGCAAGGCGGGCGATGTCGTCGCGGGCAACAT
>JAJYIC010000001.1:20351-33577 GCA_021790295.1 Pseudomonadota bacterium
GCGTTTGCGCCCGGTAATCATAAGGGGAAGGGATACGGAAGGCGGCAACGGGGGAGGATAAGGGGCCAAGGCCGCAGGCCTCGATCATGCCGCGCGCGCCCTTCTCTAGAGGCGCCCCATCCGCGCCGAGGGTTGCCGAAGTGACGACGAGACCCTGCGCCTTTTGCGCCAAAAGACGGCAAAACGGGATCCCCGGGTCGAGCCAGGCGCGGATGAGAGCAATGTCCCTGTCCTTCCCCTCTTTGCGCGGAATCGCAAACCATTCGACGCTTTCGGCGGAGGGCGGCTGGTCCAGAGCGCGCAGAAAAGCGCTCCATGCCGCGATCTGCCGTTCGTTCCTGCGGCGAAGGCCACGGACGGCCGCTTCGAGGCGCTCAGCAAGGGCCGGCTCGGGCGGGTTTTCCTTTTCTTCGAGCCGGCGCGAAAGCCGCGCGGCGAGAGTTTCGAGCGCCGCACCCAAACGTTCGAGGCCAAAGGCGAGATCGCCCGCCGCGGCGAGGAGTGCGGGCGAGGCTCCGCTCGTTTCGGCCTCGAGCCCGTAGCCGCCCTCTCTTTCAGAAGCGCGCGCCAGCACATGCTCGCGCAGCAAAGCGAGAAACGCTTCTGAGCCGCCTCGCGCATGGCCCGTGACGACGCGCTGAAGCCAGCCTTCGCCCGGGAGTATGCGGGCGGCGAGAAGGGCGTCCAGAAGCGCCTTTTCGCCTTCCGTGTCGCCAGCGAGGAGGTCGCCGAGGCGGCGCCTCAAGCCGCGCGCGCGCGAACGCGCCTTCGTCCCCGTGAGGGAGCCTTCGGCGCCAACAATCCAGCGCCGCAACTCCCGCCCTTCTTCGCCCGAAAGACACAGAGAGAACGCGTTGTCCGCCGCCTCGATCAGGTGATGGCCTTCATCGAAGACCGTGCGCGCGGGCGGCGCCTCTTCGCTAAAGCCGCCGAGAGCGGCCTCGGCCAAAACCAAGGCGTGGTTGGCGACAACGATCCTCGCCCCCGCGACGCGCCGTTTGTTCTTTTCGACAAAGCAGCGCCGATAATGGGGGCAGGCGCCATGGATGCATTCGCCGCGGCGGTCGGCGAGACCGGCCAATCTCTGAAGGCCGATCAGCTCGCCAAGCCAGCCCGGAAAATCGCCGGCAAAAAGGTCTCCCGAAAGGCTTGCGCCGATCCAACGGGCAACCAGCCCCAACCCGACAAGACGCGAGGACGCCGCGGAATCGGCGCCAAAGGCGGCTTCTTCATAATTGAGAAGACAGAGAAAATTCTCCCTTCCTTTGCGCAGGACGACGCGCCGGCGCCTTTCGCCGGGATCGGGATAAAGACGTTCGAGTTCGGAGAAAATCTGGTTCTGGAGATTGCGGGTAAAGGTCGAGATCCATACCGGAGCCCCATTCCTTTCGGCCCAGAGGCTCGCCGCAGCGATATAACCGAGGGTCTTGCCGACCCCGGTTCCGGCTTCGGCGACGACGGCGTGCGGTTCCCCCGCGCGCGGTGAAAAGGCGGCGGCGACGACGGCGGCGTATAGGGCCTGCTCAGGGCGAGGCTCTGCGCCTTCGCCGAGAAGATTTTTGAGGCGAGCGCGGGCTTCCTCGCCGCCGACCCCGCGGTTTGCGCGAGAAGGGCGCGGCGGCGCCTCGCTCCATTCCGAAAGGAGGCTCCACGCCTTGAGCCCGGCCGCGTCCTTCTCTTCCCGCGGCGGCAAGGCGGCGAGAACCGCATCCGCCCAAAGCCAGCCCCCGCGCGCCATCGCCCGGGCGACGGCTACGGCTTCACCCTTTTCCTCCTCTTGGAGTTCGGCGAGAAGAGCGCTCGCGGCCGCGCCAAGGGTGAGGCAGGATTCGACGGGGCTTCCCGGAAGGGGAAGGCCGAGAGCCTCGGCGAGGCCGCGCGGGGTCGGGATGCAAAACCGCGCAGGCCGCACGAAGGCGAAAAGTTCCAATAGATCGAACGCAGGGAAAAGCGGCATGCCGAGACGGCTCGCCGTGGCGCGCGCGTGGCAGAGGATCGGCGGCTGCGAGAGCGCCCTTTCCTTGGCCTCGGCCGCCGACAACGCCTCGATCTCGCCTTCGGGAGAAAGCCACAAGGTGTCGCGAAACCCAGCGAGAAGAACGGGTGCGCGGGCGAGAAGGGCTGCTCGTCTTTCCCCCAAAACGCTCTCCCGGTAGGATGGCGTCATGCGGCCCATCCTCTATCACAGGCGCTCTTTCGCGTCGGCAACGGAAAAGCGCGACGAGGGGCGATGCGCGACCTCTACCCTCTGATCCGGCCCCTCCTTTTTCGCCTGCCCGCGGAATGCGCGCACGATCTGGCGCTTCTGGCGCTCGAATCGGGGCTGGTGCGCGCCCTTTACGGGGCGGCGCAACCGGCCTCTCCGGCGCTCGCGCAAAGGGTTTTCGGCCTCGATTTTGCCAACCCTCTCGGGCTTGCGGCCGGTTTCGACAAGGACGCTCGCGCCGCCTCGGCGATCCTTCGTCTGGGTTTCGGTTTTGTCGAAGTCGGCACCGTCACCCCGCGCCCGCAAAAGGGAAACCCAAAGCCGCGCCTTTTCCGCCTCGAAGAGGATCGCGCCCTCATCAACCGCATGGGTTTCAACAGCAAAGGGCTCGAGCCTCTGTTGGCGCGGCTGTCGCGCCGACGGGCGCAGGGAATCGTCGGCGTCAATCTCGGCAAGAACCGCGAAAGCGCCGACGCGGCCGCGGATTACGAAGAGGGTGTCCGGCGAGCGGCGGCTTTTGCCGATTTCCTCGTCGTCAACATTTCCTCTCCGAATACCCCGGGATTGCGCGACCTGCAACGCCGGGCGCCGCTCGAACGCCTTCTCTCCCGCCTTCTCGAAGCACGCAGAGAATGCCCCCGCCGCCCCCCGCTTCTCCTCAAGATCGCCCCCGATCTCCTGCCCGAGGAGACGATCGATCTCGCCAAGCTTGCCGAAGAGTGCGGAATCGATGGGCTCGTCATCGGCAATACCACGGTGTTGCGCCCTCCGGGCCTCAAAAGCCGCAACGCGCGCGAAGAAGGGGGGCTTTCGGGGCGGCCTCTTTTCCCCCGCTCGACAGAGCTTCTCGCCGAGATCACCCGCCTCACCCGCGGCCGCCTTCCTCTCGTCGCCGCCGGCGGGGTCGAAAGCGGCGAGGACGCGTGGGCAAAGATCCGCGCCGGCGCGAGCCTCGTCGAGCTTTATACGGCGCTTGTTTTCGAAGGCCCGGCTCTCGTGCCGCGCATTCTGGAAGACCTCGCGCGCCTCATGCGCCGGGAGGGTTTTACTTCTCTCAAAGAGGCGGTCGGCAGCGCCGCCGGCCGTTCCGCTCGGGCGGCGCAATGATAGGGGCCGGCCCTTATAATCGCCTTGCCGCCCGCTTGGCTGGGCGAAAGAGAGGGTTTTTTCTTGCGTTCGAAAGCGTCCCGAAAAAAGAATCCGAAGGAGACCATGGCGACCCCTCTTCTTCCCGGCCTTGCCGCGCTTACCCCCTTTTACGACGGGTTCATCCTCGACCTCTGGGGCGTCATTCATGACGGCGTCGCGCCTCTTCCGGGCGCCCTCGACTGCCTCGCGCGTCTGAAAGCGACGGGAAAGAGGGTGGTCCTTTTGTCGAACGCGCCGCGCCGGGTCGAGGATGTGGTGCGGCGCATCGCCCGCATCGGCGTCCCGCAGAGCCTATACGGCGCGGTCTTCTCCTCGGGGGAAGAAGCCTGGCAATCCCTTTATCGTCGCGAAGACCCGTTTTACGCGCGCCTCGGCCGGCGCTCGTTTCATATCGGTTCGGAGCGCGATCTCGAGATCCGCAGAGGGCTCGATCTCGACTTTGTCGACACCCCGGAAGAGGCCGATTTCATCCTCAACACCGGGCCTTCGGGCTGGCGCGACCGCCTCGAGGATTACGAAGAAGTGTTGGGGCGGGCGCTTTGCCGCGCTTTGCCGATGGTGTGCGCAAACCCCGATCGCGTCGTCATGCACGACGGCGAAGAGGCGCTTTGCGCCGGCGCTCTCGGCGAGCGTTACGAGGCTTTGGGCGGGTTTGTGCGCTGGCACGGTAAACCCTATCCTTCGGTCTATGAGGCGTCGATCCGCCTTCTCGGCCTTCGAAAAGAGAGCGCCATCCTCACCGTCGGCGACAGCCTCAGGACCGATATCGCCGGGGCCGAAAATGCGGGCCTGCCGAGCCTTCTGATCGCAGGCGGCATCCACGCCAAGGAATTCGGCGCCGCGGGCGATGGTCCTCTCGACCGGGAGGCGATCGAGGCCGCGCTCGAACGCGGCCCTTACCACCCGATCGGGCTTGCCCGCCGTTTCTGTTGGTGAGAGCGAAGGAGGGTTGCCGCGGCCGCGAGAAAGCGCGGTTTGCGGATTCCGCGAGGGATGGGAACGTCATTCGCCGCGGCGGGGGCGCCCCAGGTAAGGGTCGCGACGAGCGGCAGGTGATCCGAAGCAAGCCGCGCGAGAGGCGAGCGATAGACCTGGACCTCTTCGAGAAGCGCCCTTTCGTCCACATAAATGCGGTCGAGCGCCAGAATGGGCATAAACGAGGGAAAGGTTCGCGCCGTGATGCTCCGGCCGAGACGGCCTTCGAGAGCGCGGATCCCTGCCCTCCTGCCGCGCCATTCGTTGAGATCGCCCATCACGAGGATACTCGAAGCGGGAGGCCGGTTGGCGGGCAAAGGCGCGGCGAGGGCCGCGACGAGGCGGCTTGCCTGCAACCGCCGCTCCGCCTGCGAGAGCCCGAAATGGGTGGCGATGACGCGCAACACCCTGCCCGCGACGAGAAGATCGGCGTCGATGGCGCTGCGCGGCTCGCAGCCTGCGACGCCGAGATCGATCGCGCTTTCGGCAAGGACGGGGAAAAAGGTGAGAATGGCGTTGCCGAAGCGCCGGCTGTGGTCGCGAACGCCGTTTGCGAAAATGACCTTTGCCCCGGTCGCCTCGGCAAGAAAACGGCCCTGATCGCCGGGATGCTCGCCGCGGCGTTGCAGGCCCACCTCCTGAAGGCAGGCGATGCCGGCTCCTACCTCGCGCAGAACGGCGGCGACCCGCGCCGGGTCGTAACGCCGGTCGAGGCCGATGCAGCGATGGATGTTGTAGGTGACGAGCCTCACCGGCGCCGTCTTTTGCGCCGCCGGGAGAGGCGCAAAGGCGCCGCTAACGGGCATCGATTTGTGCGGGCTGAGAAAGCCGCGCGCGCGGGCTTCCCCACCGCCCAAACTCCGCCCATTCTCTCCATCCTTATTGACGCTTTTCATCTCCGCCCTTTGCCCTTTTTCGAGCGCCGCACCGCAAGATGGGGAGCCGCGACCGGAAGGGACAGAGGATAGTCGCCCTATTCTTTCGAAGAGGTTTTCGTAAACTCGCGCTTTTGCCGCGTTCGGCGGCGCGCGCAATGATGAGGAGAAGCGCGATGCTCAAAGGCAGGACCGCGATCGTCACCGGCTCGACGAGCGGGATCGGTTTCGGCATTGCCGCGGCGCTTGCCGCGCAACACTGCAATCTCATGCTCAACGGCTTTGGCGAGGAGGCCGAAATCGAAAGCCTGCGCCGCGGGCTTGAAGAGAAAAATGGGATCGAGGCGGCCTATTGCCCCGCCGACATGGCGCGCCCGCAGGAGATCCGCGACCTTGTCGCCGAGACGGCGGAGCGTTTCGGCGGCGCGGACATCCTCGTCAACAACGCCGGCATCCAGCATGTGGCAAAACTCGTCGATTTTCCCGAAGAGAAATGGGAGGCGATCATCGCCATCAATCTTTCCGCCGCTTTTTATGCGGCAAAGGCGGCCCTGCCGCAAATGCTGGCGCGCGGCTGGGGGCGGATCATCAACATCGCCTCGGCGCACGGGCTTGTCGCCAGCGGCGAGAAGGCGGCCTATGTCGCGGCAAAGCACGGCCTCGTCGGCCTCACCAAGGTGATCGCGATCGAGAGCGCGAACAGCGGGGTGACCGCTAACGCCATCTGCCCGGGCTGGGTCAAGACGCCTCTCGTCGCAAGGCAGATCGATGCCCGTGCCGCCTCCCTCGAGATTTCGGCCGCGCAGGCGAGCCGGGAGCTTTTGCGCGAAAAGCAGCCGATGCTCGCCTTTACGACGCCGGAACAGATCGGCGCTCTGGTCCTCTTCTTGTGCGGTGAAGCGGCTTCGACCATCACCGGCGCCGCGCTTTCGATCGACGGCGGCTGGGTCGCGCAATAGCCTCTGAACCCCTAGGAGCGGCGCGCGAGGCGCGTTTCGTGGACCGCGAGATGGCAGGCGGCAACGCGCAAGATGGGCGCGGAAACGCCCAAGGCGCGGGCGCGGGCGAGCATGTCGCCGAGAACGGCATCGGCTTCGGTGCGCGCGCCCTTTTCGAGATCGCGCCGCATCGAGGCGCTGAAATCGCTTCCGCGCCGGGTCAGCATCGCCCGGCACTCCTGCCGGTGCGCCGGCCGGGTCGGATAGCCCGAGGCGGCCGCAACCGCCTCGCATTCCGCAAGGCATTCGAGCATCAGCGCCTCGCCGTCGGGCGCCGCCACGATGTCGCCGACCGAACCGCGCAAAAGGCAGCTCATCGCGGCAAGCGTCGTCAGCATGACGAATTTTTCCCACATGTCGTAAAGGATGTCGGCGCTCGCCGCGGCGTCGACGCCGGTCCCGGCGAAGGCTTCGGCGATCGCCGCGACGCGGGCGCCGATGCCGCCCGAGCACTCGCCGAAACGCAAGGCATGGACGCGGTTCAAATGGCGGACCACCCCGTCGGGACCGAGGGTCGCGGCGATGTAGGCAACCCCTCCGAGGACGCTTTCGGCGCCGAAAGCCTTTTCGAGCCGATCGAGATGGGAAAGCCCGTTGAGAAGAGGAAGGATCGCGGTCGCACTCCCGACCGCGGGGCCGATCGAGCGTATCGCCGCATCGAGATCGTAGGCTTTCGCGGTCAGGAAAACGACATCGAACGGGCCTTTAAGGGCGCCTTCGAGCGCGACCGCAACCGGATGGCGCAAGGCCCCCAAAGCGCTTTCGATGACGAGGCCTTGGGCTTCGAGTTGCGCCGCGCGCGCAGGCCTCACGAGAAAGGTCACATCGCGCCCCGCAGCGGCGAGACGCCCGCCGAAATAGCCGCCCGTCGCCCCGGCGCCGAGAATGAGAAAACGCATCTTCGCCTCCTCAGCCGCCTTCCCGCCCGGTAACCGCGAAAGCGCGCAGAATATCGGCGGCGCGCAGCAAGGATTCATCGCCCCGCAGCGGCGGCACCGAGCGAAAAGGCGCCTTTGCCGTGGCGGGGAAAAGCGCTTTCGGCCCTTTCCGATCCGGGTTTTTGAGGGCGCCCGGAAGATCGGCCTCGCGTATGCGCAGCCCCTCTTTGAGCCTTTCGAGCCTCACCGGCCTCACCGGTATATCGGGCGCGATCCCCCGCCCTGCGATATCCCGGCGCAAAGGCGTCAAAAAGCGCGCCGCCGCAAGGCGTATCGCGCCACCGCCTTTGAGAGGGATCGTCTTCTCGATCTGGTCGAGGCCAAAGCTTCTCCTGCCCAAAAGCACGGCACGGCGGTTGTCCTTGAGCGCCGCGGCAACGAGTTCGGCCTCCCCCGCCGTGCCGCGATCGATCAGAACCGCGATCGGCAGGCCGGCGGCAACATCCCCGCGGTGCGCGCGCAAAGGCTGTGGCGCCCCGCCGCGGTTTTGCAAAAAGGCGATCACCCCTTTGTCGAGAAAGAGATCCGCCACCTCGACCGCGGCACGAAAATTCCCTCCGGGGTTGTCGCGCAGATCGAGAATGAGGCCCCGGAGCTTCCTCGCGCTCTTCTTTTCGAGATCCTTGAGGGCCGCCGCGACCGCCGCCGGAGTCTCGGCGTCGAACCCGCAAACGCGCAGATAGCCGAGCGCGCCGATAAGCCGATCCGCGACCCGGCGCTGCCGAAACTCTTGCCTCCTCACCCTCACCCTCAGCGGATGATCGAGGCCGTGGCGTTCGAGGCGCAAGCGAACCACGCTCCCCGGCGGACCTTCGAGACGGCTTTCAAACTCGGCAAGGCTCAGCCCCTCGACCGGCTCGCGCCCGATCGTCAAGACGATGTCGCCGCTTTTGATCCCCGCCTTTGCCGCGGGCGAGCCTTCGCTGGGCGCGATCACCTCAAGCGCTCCATGCCTCAAAGTTACCGCGAGCCCCACCGTATCGGCCGCGCTTTTCTGCAAGGAGAGCGCCTTTTTGTCGAAATAGGCCGCTTGCGGATCGATGGAGGAGAGCAAGCCGGCGATCGCGGCTTCTACGAGGCGCCTTGGGCCCGCCGCTTGCAACCCGTCGCGCTCGATCCGCAGAAACGCCGATTGGAAGACGGTCAGGTATTCGGCAAGGGTCTCCTCGCCGGCGCTTTGCGCCGCAGAGGTCGGGTAAGGGGCAAAAAAGCCCGCCACAAGAAGGAAAAGGAAGGCTGGCCGCATCGGGGATCGCCTCGTCTGCTCGGCGCACACTACAGAACCGGGCGATCGTTGCAACCCTCGCCAAATCTGCCCCGCCTTTGCTGATCGAGATCAACGCCCCCCTTTACGCCTTTCCTTAATACGCGCTTATTCGGGTCTTGGGCAAAGGACGATGTGGGATGAGCGAAAGGGAAAGAATTGCGCATCCTGTGACGAGCGCCGCCGGGGAAAGCGCAGGCGGGAAGGCGATCGATCCCGTATGCGGGATGAGCGTCGAACGAGAAACGGCGAAATGGCAGGCCCAGTACGAAGGCGCCCCTTATTTCTTTTGCGGCGCGCGTTGCCGCGAGCGCTTTCTCGCCGAACCGGAGCGTTATCTCGCCGCAAAGGCAAACCCGCACCCTGCTCCTAGAGGGGCGCACCCTCTCCCCAAAGAGGCGGAAAGCGCTTGCGAGACTTGTGGAATCGCGGGGGGCCCGGAGGCTCTGCTGATCTGGACCTGTCCCATGCACCCCGAGATCCGTCAGGATCATCCGGGGGCTTGCCCCCTCTGCGGTATGGCGCTCGAACCCGCGGTCCCTGCCGTCGAGACGGGAGAAAGCCCCGAACTCAAAGACATCCGCCGGCGCTTTCTGGTGGCGGTTGCTCTCAGCGTGCCTCTTGTCGCTCTCGCGATGGGCGGCTATGCGCCTGGTTTCGAAAAACTCGTGCCGCAACAGGTTTCGAACTGGATCCAGCTTGTCCTCGCTTCGCCGGTGGTGTTGTGGACGGGCTCGCTATTTTTTGTGCGGGGCTGGCGTTCGCTGCAAAACCGCTCTCTCAACATGTTTTCTCTGATCGCTCTGGGCGTCGGCGCGGCCTATCTCGAGAGTCTCATCGCAACCGTCCTGCCGGGCGTCTTTCCGGCGGGTTTCCGCAACGCGGGCGGGACCGTCGACACCTATTTCGAGGCCGCCGCCGTCATCACCGTCCTCGTCCTTTTGGGGCAGGTTCTGGAACTGAAAGCGCGCGAGGAGACGGGAGGCGCCATTCGCGCCCTTCTCAATCTGGCGCCAAAGATGACGCGGCGGCTTGGCGACGACGGGAGCGAAGAGGAGATCACCCTCGATCGCGTAGAAGTCGGGGACCGGCTGCGCATCCGCCCGGGAGAGGCCGTGCCGGTCGACGGGCTCGTTCTCGAAGGCAGAAGCGCCGTTGACGAGTCCATGGTCACCGGCGAGTCGTTGCCGGTCGGCAAAGAGCCGGGAGCGGCGCTTATCGGCGGCACGATGAACGGCAACGGCGCGCTTCTGATGCGTGCGGAAAAGATCGGAAGCGAGACGATGCTCGCGCGCATCGTCGCCATGGTTGCCGAAGCGCAAAGATCGCGCGCGCCGATCCAGCGTCTTGCCGATCTCGTTTCCGGCTATTTCGTTCCGGCGGTGGTCGCGGTCGCGGTTCTCGCTTTTGCCGGCTGGGCGCTTTGGGGTCCGCCGCCCGCGTTCGGGTATGGGCTTGTCGCCGCGGTGTCGGTTCTGATCATCGCCTGCCCTTGCGCGCTCGGCCTTGCCACGCCGATGTCGATTCAGGTCGGGGTCGGCAAAGGCGCGACGGCCGGAGTCCTGATCAAATCCGCCGAGGCTTTGGAACGGATGGAGGCCGTCGATACGCTCGTCGCCGACAAGACCGGGACGCTGACCGAAGGCAAGCCCCGCGTCACCGCGATCCTTCCTGCTTTCGGCTTTCGAGAGGAGGAGCTTCTTTCTCTCGCGGCAAGCCTCGAACGCTCGAGCGAGCATCCTTTGGCGGCGGCCATCGTCGAAGCCGCGGCAAAGCGCGGGGAGACTTTCGAAGAGCCTGCCGATTTCGAGGCGGTACCCGGTAAAGGCGTGCGCGGGACGGTCTCGGGGCGGCGCCTCGCTCTCGGCAATGCCGCCTTTATGGAAGAGGAAAGAGCGGCGTCGGGGGAACTCATCGAAGCCGCCCAGGGGCTGCGTGCTGCGGGGGCCACCGCTCTTTTTGTTGCGGTCGAGGGCAAACCCGCCGGCATCGTCGCCGTCGCCGATCCGATCAAGAAAAGCACGAAGGCGGCTCTCGAGGCCCTCGAAAAAGACGGCTTGCGCATCGTCATGCTGACCGGCGACAACCGCGAGACGGCGTTGGCGGTCGCCCGGGCGCTCGGCATCGGCGAGGTCGAGGCCGAGGTTCTGCCCGACCAGAAACATGGGGTCGTGCGCCGCCTGCGCGAAGAAGGGCGCGTCGTGGCGATGGCAGGAGACGGGATCAACGACGCGCCGGCGCTGGCGGAAGCGGATATCGGCATCGCCATGGGGACCGGGACCGAGGTGGCGATCGAAAGCGCCGGGATCACCCTCGTCAAAGGCGATCTTGCCGGGATCGCGCGCGCTCGAGCCTTGAGCCGGGCGACCATGCGAAACATCCGCCAGAATCTTTTTTTCGCGTTCTTTTACAATATGGTCGGCGTGCCGGTTGCGGCCGGGGTGCTGTATCCCGCTTTCGGCATTCTTTTGAGCCCGATCATCGCCGCTTTGGCGATGAGCCTCAGTTCGCTTTCGGTGGTTTCGAACGCCCTGCGCCTGCGCCGTCTTTCGCTTTGAAGCGGGGCCGAAGGATCAAGGCAGGCCGGGCCGCAGACCCGAGGCGAAGAGCCGCCTCACTTGAACTTCGAACGATCGCCGCCCTTTTCAGCCGCTTGCGCCGGGCTCTGGTATACAGTATGCCTCCACCATGAGCGCAACCGCGCCTCGCCATTCGGCAAAGCTCGCCTTGGAGCGCCTCGACCCCGCCGCCACCTACCGCGTCCAGGCTTATAGCGCCTTGAAACAGGCGATCGCGGCGATGGACATCTACGCCTTGCCGGGAGAACTCCGGCTCGACGAAAGGCAGCTTTCGCAGGAACTGGGGGTCAGCCGCACGCCGATCCGCGAGGCGATGACCCTTCTCGAACAAGAGGGGTTTGTCCGCACCCTGCCGCGCCGCGGCATCTTCGTCCTGCGCAAGACGAAACGCGAGATCATCGAGATGATCGTCGTCTGGGCGGCGCTCGAAAGCATGGCGGCGCGGCTCGCGACGCTCTCGGCCGCAGACGAAGAGATCGCCGGCCTGCGCCGCCTGATGGAAGCCTTTACCGGAGAGAAAGAGGCGCAGGAAAGCGAGGAATATTCGGACGCCAACATCGCCTTTCATCAGGCGATCATCCGTCTTAGCGGCTGCCGGCTTTTGACCGAGATGAGCGGGAACCTTTTCATCCACATGAAGGCGATACGCCAACTGACGATCCATCAGGACAACCGGGCGGAGCGCTCGATCCGCGACCACATGCGGATTATCGAGGCATTGGAGCGGCGCGACACCGAAGCGGCGGAAAGCCTCGTCAGAAAGCACACGCTCGATCTTGCCGCCCATGTCGAAAGACAGGACGATTTTCTCGAAGGAAGCGGATAAGGGCGGCGCCGTCAGAGAGCGCGCCAGCGACCTCACTTCCGAGAGGCGAGCGCGCTTTTCGGATTGAGGCTCTGGATGTGCCCGCTTTCGGTCCCCGCGGTCGGGTCGATGACGGCGTTGACGAGGGCGGGCTTTCCCGAAGAGAGCGCTTCGGAAAGAGCCTTCGAAAGGCTCGGCGTGTCGGTCACGAAATAACCGGCGCCGCCGAACGCCTCGATCATCTTTTCGTAATGGGCATCGCGCAAAAGGCCTGTCGGCGAATACGGGCTTCCCGGCGGGTCGCCGCGATAGACGCCGTTATTGTTGAAGACGACCGTCACCACCGGCAGCCCGTACCGGCAGATCGTCTCGATTTCCATGCCGCTGAAACCGAAGGCGCTGTCGCCTTCGATGGCGAGGACGGGCTTTCCCGTCACCGCCGCAGCGCCGATGGCGTAACCCATGCCGATGCCCATGACGCCCCAGGTGCCGCTGTCGAGACGCCGGCGCGGCGCACGCATGTCGATGATGTTGCGGGCAAAGTCGAGCGTGTTGGCGCCTTCGTTGACGAGGATCACATCCGGGAAGGCGGCAAGCGCGTTGCGCACGGCGCGCAAAGCCGAGGAAAAGTTCATCGGCTGCGGATCGGCATTGAGGCGGGAGGCCATGCGGTCCATGTTCTGCCGCTTCCTCTGGTCTATCTCTTTGCACCAAGGCGCTCGCGCGGTGATCTTTCCCGGTTCGAGAGCGGCGTTGAACGCCGCAAAAGCCGATTTGATATCGCCGACGACGGGGGCCGCGATCGCGCGGTTGCTGTCGATCTCGGTCGCCGCGATATCCACCTGGATCAAGCGCGTTGCCTCGGACCACAAAGGCGGCTTTCCATGCGAAAGCAGCCAGTTGAGGCGCGCCCCGGCGAGAAGCACGACATCGGCGTTGCCGATCGCGTAAGAGCGCGCGGCGGCGGCCGATTGCGGGTGGTCGTCGGGAAGAAGGCCTTTGGCCATCGACATCGGCAGAAAAGGCATGCCGGTGGTTTCGATAAAGGAGCGGATTTCGTCTTCGGCGCGCGCATAAGCCGCGCCTTTGCCAAAGATCGCGAGAGGGCGCTCGGCGCTTGCCAAAAGGTCGAGCGCGCGCGCCACCGATTGCGGCGAAGGCGGCTGGGCGGGCGACGGATCGACGACTTTGACGAGAGACTTTGTCGCGCTTTCACGATCGAGCGCGGAGCGCAAAACCTCGGCCGTCAAGTCGAGATAGACGCCCCCCGGCCTGCCGGAAAGCGCGGCGCGGATCGCGCGCGCAAAGCCGATGCCGATGTCCTGCGGGCGGTTGATGCGATAGGCCGCTTTGGCGTAAGGCCTTGCCGCATTCAACTGATCGAGTTCTTCGTAATCGCCCTGTTCGAGATCGACGATGGCGCGATCGGAGGAGCCG
>JAJYIC010000128.1 GCA_021790295.1 Pseudomonadota bacterium
CGAAAGGGCGCACAGACAGAGCGATCTCTGCCATCTCTTCGCTCGCCGCCATTTCGAGGTTGAGAGGGAGCGCAATCTCGCGAATAAGACGGGCGATGTCGCCGTCGCGTATGTGCCTTCTGTCTTCCCGCAGATGCGCCGTGATGCCGTCGGCGCCCGCCTTTTCGACGAGCCGGGCCGCCCGCAACGGATCGGGATGTTCGCCCCCGCGCGCGTTGCGCAGGGTTGCCACATGGTCGATGTTGACGCCGAGACGCGGCGGCCGCAAAAGCCCTTTGCGCGAAACCTCGCTTTTCGCTCCCCCCTCTCGCGGCGCCCCCTCACCCACGCGCCCTCTCCACCGAGTTGATGACCGGGCTTGCGCGCAAAGCGCCCATGATCGTCGTCAGATGCTTCACATCGCCAACCTCGACGTCGAGCAAAAGCTCGAAAAAATCCGTCGAACGGTTGGTGACCTTGAGATTGCTGATGTTGCCGCCCTGCTTGCCGATCACCGTTGCGAGAGTGCCGAGGCTTCCGGGCTCGTTGGCGATCGTGACATTGATGCGCCCGACATGGATGAGATCGGCCTCGCTGTTGCTCCAGGCGACATCGAGCCAGCGTTCGGGGGTATCGGTAAAGTTTTCGAGGGTTTCGCAATCCATGGTGTGGATGGTGACGCCCTTCCCCGTCGTGACGATGCCGACGATGCGGTCGCCCGGAAGAGGATGGCAGCAGCCGGCGAGATGCATCGCCATCCCGGGAATAAGGCCGCGGATCGACACCGCGATGTCGTTGGGGCGGCCTTTGCGTCGGGCGCGGGAGATCGGAACGACCTTGTCTTTGCCGTCTTCCTTGTCCGGGAAGGCGGCTTTCGTCACCGCGGCCCCGGTGATGTTGCCGGCGCCGACCGCAACATAAAGATCTTCGACGCTCGCGCAGTTGAAGGATTTGAGGAGAGGCTCGAGCGCCCGTTCGAGGAACTCGCGGCCTTCCTGGCGGAACGCCTTTTGCACGATCGCGCGGCCGAGCTTCAGATATTGCGCGCGTTCCTGGGTGCGGATAAAGCGGCGGATGCGGGCGCGCGCCTTGCCGGTGACGACGAATTCCTCCCAGGTCGGGGAAGGGGTCTGCGCCCGCGAGGTGATGATCTCGACCTGATCGCCGTTGGCAAGATGGGAACGCAACGGCACGAGGCGGCCGTTGATCTTGGCGCCGATGCACCTGTCGCCGATCTCGGAATGGACGGCATAAGCGAAGTCGATCGGGGTGGCGCCGCGCGGCAAGGCGATGAGATCGCCCTTTGGCGTAAAGGCAAAGACCTGGTCCTGGAACATCTCGAGCTTCGTATGCTCGAGAAACTCCTCCGCTCCGGCGGCATGCTGGAGAATCTCCAAAAGCTCGCGCAGCCAGCGATATTGCGGCCCTTCGGTTTTGCCGGCGTCCTGCTTGTAGGTCCAATGCGCGGCGACGCCGTAATCGGCGACCTCGTGCATTTCGGGGGTGCGGATCTGCACTTCGATGCGCTGGCGTTCGGGGCCGATGATGCCGGTGTGGAGAGAGCGGTAGCCGTTCGGCTTCGGGGTCGAGATGTAGTCTTTGAAGCGGCCGGGAACCACGTGATAGGCGGAATGGATCGCGCCCAAAGCGTGATAGCACTCGCCGATGTCGGCGACCAGAACGCGGAACGCCATCACGTCCGAAAGCTGCTCGAAGCCGACGCTTTTCTTCTGCATCTTGCGCCAGATCGAAAACGGGGATTTCGGGCGTCCGCTGACGCTGGCGCCGGAAAGGCCGCTTTCGCCGAGCTTTCTTTCGAGTTCGCTGACGATGCGCGGGATGATGTCGCTTTCCTTGTCGCGCAGGAAATCGAGACGCGCGAGGATGCCGGCGCGGACGTCGGGATAAAGTTCGGCAAAGGCGAGATCCTCGAGCTCGTCCTTCATCCGGTGCATGCCGATGCGTTCGGCAAGAGGGGCATAGATGTCGAGGGTTTCGCGGGCGATGCGGCGGCGCTTTTCTCCGCTTTCGATAAAGTGAAGGGTCTGCATGTTGTGCAGGCGGTCGGCAAGCTTGACGAGAAGGACGCGGATGTCTTCCGACATGGCGAGGACGAGCTTGCGGAAATTCTCCGCTTGCTTGGTCTGGTCGGATTGCAGTTCGATGCGCGAAAGCTTGGTGACGCCGTCGACGAGGCGGCCGATTTCGTGGCCGAACAGACGCTCGATGTCGCCCAAAGTGGCGACCGTGTCCTCGACCGTATCGTGCAACAGCCCGGTTGCGATCGAGGCGGTGTCGAGCTTCATGCGAGCCAGGATCCCGGCCACCTCGACGGGATGGGAAAAATAAGGGTCGCCCGAAGCGCGCCGCTGCGCGCCATGGGCTTTCATCGAGTAGACGTAGGCGCGGTTGAGGACGCCTTCGTCGGCGTCGGGATCGTAGGACTTGACGAGTTCGATCAGTTCGAATTGGCGCATCATGGCGGGCGCTTTACCCTTCGCGAAAGCCGCTCAACCAAAGGCGGCTTCCTTGCGGCGCGCCTGGCCGCTGCAAAAAAGCCCTCCGACGCCCTCGGCCGCGCCCGCTCAGAGGTTCTCGTCGGGATCGGGGAAAGACTCCTCTGCCGGCGGCTCTTCGGCCTCGGCTTCCTCTCCCCGTTCCTCCTCCTCGCTCGAAAGCATCGCCTCTTCGAGGTCTTCCTCGACCTCTTCTTCGAGGGCCTCCTCTTCGAGCTCCTCCGCTTCGAGCCCTTCCCCGGCCGTTGCCGCCGGCGCGGCGAAAAGCGAGTGTTCGAGCGCAAGCTCCGGGCTTTCCTCCGGCTCTTCGATCTCGATATGCTTTTGCATCCCGCGGACAAGGGATTCTTCGAGATGTTCGAGGGCGACCGTCTCATCGGCGATCTCGCGCAAGGCGACGACCGGGTTCTTGTCGTCGTCGCGGTCTACCGACAAAGGCGCGCCCGAAGTGATCTCGCGCGCACGCTGCGCGGCAAGCAGGACAAGCTCGAACCGGTTCGGCACCTTGAGGACACAATCTTCGACGGTAACACGGGCCATCGCGCGACTCTTTATGCGAGGATGATTCGCCCAATATATGGGGCGCGGCGCAAAGCGGCAACAGCGAGGGCGCGCGGGTTCGGTGTTCTTGACCCAGCGCCGGGCGAGCCCTTATATGACGGCTTTCCGGCCGGATGGCAGAGTGGTGATGCAGAGGACTGCAAATCCTCGTACAGCGGTTCGATTCCGCTTCCGGCCTCGCGGCGGTCGCGCCCGCCGTCGACCCTTCCCCGGTAGCTCAGTTGGTAGAGCGTGCGGCTGTTAACCGCTTGGTCGCTGGTTCGAGTCCGGCCCGGGGAGCCAGTTTCAAAAGAAGGGGTTAGGCCGCTTTTGGCCTAACCCCTTGCGCTTCAAAAAGGGTTCGCCGCCCTTTCGAGAGCGCGGCGGCGCCGCGGAGGGGCCGCGCGTCAGGCGGAAAGCCTCTTCTCCCCTTCGAGCGGCAAAAGCGCGGCGCGGATCGCGGCTTGCTGCTCCGGGCTTGCCGCCGGCATCGGCGCGCGCGGAAAACGCCCCGGGCAGCCTTGAAGGGTCTGCGCGAATTTGGTGCAGGCGGGAAGATTGTCGGCTGCGATCGCGTTCCACAAGTGGAGAAGACGGCTGTGGAGATCGCGGGCGCGCGCGTGATCGCCCGCTTCGACGGCCTCCCAAAGGGCGACAGAGCTTTGCGGAGCGGCCGTGAGGATGGCGGCGATGGCTCCATGAGCGCCAAGGGCGAAAGAGGGATAAAGAAGCGCATCGACGGCGGAGAGGATCCGGTCCTCTTGCCGCGCCGAAAGGAGAAGGTCGGCAAGAAGCTTCAGATCGCCCGCGCTTTGCTTGACCCCGATCACCCCCGGAACCTCGCGCATCACGCGGCAGAGAAGCGCCGGGGAAAGATAGGACCAGGGGACGACGTTATAAATGATGACCGGGATCTGGGTCGCTTCGGCAAGAGCGCGGAAATGCGCGAGCATCGCCTCGTCATGCGGGCGGAAAAGGTAATGCACGGGGGTCACCTGCAAGGCGGCGACCCCGAGATCGGCGACCGCCTTGGCGCGGCGTATCGCGTCGCGCGTCGAATCGACGATGATCCCGGCGATCACCGGAACCTTGTCCCCGACTTCCTCCAGGGTTTCGGCGATAAGGCGGCGGAATTCCTCGATCTCGAGAGTGTGGCCTTCGCCCGTGCTGCCGCCGACGGCAAGGCCGTGAACACCCGCATCGAGAAGCCAGCGCAACTGCGCGCGGTGGGCGGAGAAATCGATCGCGCCGTCGGCCGTGAAAGGGGTCGTGGCGGGCGGGATGATGCCGCGGATCTTATGCATGGCGCTCCTCCCCTGGTGCCGGAATGAGCCTCTCCAAAGAATTTAAAAGAGAAGCCGGGGCGTGGTCAAGATTGGCGCGCAAATACCCGCGCAATATTGGAGGAATACACTCGGCAATTCAAAATCCTGTTGCTTTGGCCGGCAATGCTCTCTCGAGAGAGCCTCCCGCGGGAGCGACGATTGACAACCCCCTCGCGCGGGGTTTTATGCTCGTCCGGGTTTACGGAGGAGACCGCAGCATGCCGCCCGACAAAGACCCGTGTTTTCTGCCGGCCCATGTCCTTGCGGCCGAGATCGGCGCCCGCCGGCTCTCTCCGGTCGCGGTCGTCGAAGCCTTCCTCGAGCGCATCGGCGCAGAAGAGGGAAAGCTTCGCGCTTTTGTCGAGGTCTACGAAGAGGACGCCCGTCTGGCGGCCGAAGCGGCGGAAAAGGCGATCCGCTCGGGCCACGCCGTCGGGCCTTTGCACGGTGTCCCGATCGCTCTCAAAGACCTCGTCGAGATCGAAGGGCGGGTGACGACGGGAGGCTCATTCGTCTGGCGCGATCGGCGTTCCAAAGTGACGGCGAGCCTCGTTCGCCGCCTCCTCGCCGCGGGGTTTGTCATACTCGGCAAGACGCATACGGTCGAATTTGCCATGGGCGGTTGGGGCACCAACCAGCACATGGGAACGCCGTGGAACCCGTGGGACCAGGCTTTGGCGCGCACGCCCGGAGGTTCGAGCGCCGGCTCCGGCGTCGCCGTCGCCGCCGGGCTGGCGCCCTGGGCCATCGGCACCGATACCGGAGGCTCGGTGCGTCTGCCTTCGTCCTGGTGCGGTCTTGCCGGTCTCAAGACGACGATCGGCCGGGTCAGCACTTACGGCATTCTGCCGCTTTCGCCCACTCTCGACACTCCGGGACCGATGGCGCGCTCGGTCGAAGATGCGGCCCTTCTCTATCGGGCGATGGCCGGGCCCGATCCTCTCGACGGCAAGACCCTCGGCCATGCCGCGGAGGATCCCTTTCCTGGATTGCGGCGCGGGGTCAAGGGGTTGCGCCTGGCGCGCCTGCCCGCGGCGGAACGCGAAGGGGTGGAGAGCGAGGTTCTCTCGGCGTACGAAGAGGCTCTCCAGGATCTGGCGCGCCTTGGCGCCGAGATCGTCGAGATCGCCCTACCCTGCCGTTTTGGCGATTACACGCGCGCCACCGGGCGCATCATCGCCGCCGAATCCTATTTCCTCCTCGGCGATCTCATCGACAATGAGGCGCTTCCTCTCGATGAGGCCGTGCGCCCGCGCATCCGTCCGGGGCGCGAGATCGCCGCCCGCGATTATCTCGCCGCGCTTGCCGAACGCGAGGAGGCAAAGCGACTTTTCGCCGAAGCGATTGGCGGGATCGACGCGCTTTTGACGCCGACGACGCAAACGGCGGCGATCCCACTGGACGCCGTCGATCAGAATTCGACGCCGGCGCATTTTACGCGTTTTGTCAATTTTCTCGATCTTTGCGCCCTCGCTCTCCCCGACGGCTTTACAAAGGCAGGTTTGCCGATCTCTCTGCAGATCGTCTGCCGCGGTTATGAGGAGGCGACGGCTCTGAGGATCGGCTATGCCTATGAGAAGGCGACGCGGTGGCACGAGCGCCGGCCGCCCGGGTCCGGTTCCTAACGGGAAGAGTCCGTCTCGACCAGAGCCGATTTAAGTCGGGCGGTTGACCTTTTGCCCCGTTTGCCGCGAGGATGCGCCTCTTGCGGCAAACTGCGGAGTGGGGAGTGCCCGGTTTTCTCGCCCTCGCCCTTGCCTGCGCGCCTTTTGTCGCCCCGACGACAATGGCCGCTCTGGTGCGTGCGGAGTCGGGTTTTCACCCGTTGACGATTGGGGTCAATAACGGCGCTCCTCTCGGCCGCGAGCCGCAAAGCCCCGGCGAAGCAAAAACTCTCGCGCGCACGCTTCTCGCCCGCGGCTTCAATCTCGATCTCGGCCTTGCCCAGATCAACAGCGCCAATCTGTCCCGCCTCGGGCTTTCCCTCGACACCGTCTTCGACCCTTGCCGCAACCTGCACGCGGCCGCGGTTTTTTTGAGCGCCTGTTACGAACGCGCGAGCGGGCGTTACGGGCAAGGGCAGAGGGCGTTGCAGGCGGCGCTTTCCTGCTACAATACGAATTCGCTCTCGCGCGGGTTTGCCAACGGTTATGTGCAAAAGGTGGTGGCGGCGAGCAGGCAGTTCGTCCCCGCCATCGACCCCCAATACCCGGTGCCGGTCAGTTCATCTCTGCCGCGCCGAAGGGGCGGCGTCGTCCTCGAACCGGCCCCTTTGCCGGCGGCCGCCGCGCCTCCTGCCCGTCTCATCACGCCCTTGCGCGCGGGAAGAGGCGGCATCACCGTGATCCGCGGCGGAGGAAGCTAGAGAACCTCGGCAACGGCGTCGTGATAAAGCCGCAAGGCCGCCTGATGCTCGGCAAGGCTTTTCCCGGCGATGCGGCGGTGGTGGCGGCGGTTGAACGCCGTCGTCAGGCAGAGATGGCTCGCTCCCGCGCGTTTCCAGAATGCCGCTTCCCGGCGCCAATCCTCTGCGCTTCCCTCCCCGATCGACACCCAGACCTCGATGCCGACGCTCAAAGGATCGCGCCCGGCCTTTGCCGTCAGAGAGCGCAACTTCGCAAAGATTGCGAG
>JAJYIC010000129.1 GCA_021790295.1 Pseudomonadota bacterium
GCCCATGCGATAGGCGACCTCTTCGACGCAGGCGATCTTGAGGCCCTGGCGAAGCTCGATCGTGCGCACGAATTCGGAAGCTTCGAGAAGGCTGTCGTGGGTGCCGGTGTCGAACCAGGCAAAGCCGCGCCCCAATCTTTCGATCCGCAACGACCCGCGCCGCAGATAGGCGTTGTTGACCTCGGTGATTTCGAGTTCGCCGCGCGCCGAAGGCTTGAGAGAGCGTGCGATCTCGGTGACGGCGTCGTCGTAAAAGTAAAGCCCGGTGACGACCCATTGCGATTTTGGCGCCTTCGGCTTTTCCTCGATCGCGACCGGTTTTCCCGCCTCGTCGAACGCGATCACCCCATAGGCTTCGGGATTGCGCACCGGATAGGCAAAGACGCTCGCCCCCTCTTCCTGCAACGCCGCGGCTTTGAGAAGATTCGCCAGCCCGACGCCATAAAAGAGATTGTCGCCGAGGATGAGAGCGACGGGCTTTCCGGCGATGAATTCGCCGCCGATGAGAAAGGCTTGCGCGAGCCCTTCCGGTTTCGGCTGGATGGCGTAGGAAAGGGCGACGCCCCATTGCCTGCCGTCGCCGAGAAGCGCCTCGTAACGCGAACGATCCTCAGGGGTGGTGATGACGAGGATCTCGCAGATGCCGGCAAGCATCAGGGTCGAGAGCGGATAATAGACCATCGGCTTGTCGTAAATCGGCAAAAGCTGCTTGCTGACGGCAAGCGTCACCGGATAAAGCCGGCTTCCCGTGCCGCCGGCGAGAATGATGCCTTTCATCGGGCCTCCTTTCCCTTGGCCGCCGGCGCGGGAACGAGAAGTTCCTTGACGAGCGCGGCGACGCCTTCCCGCCACGAAGGCTGTTGCAAGCCATAAGCCGCGGCGATCTTGCCGCAATCGAGAACGGAGTTCTTGGGGCGCCGGGCCGGGGTCGGATATTCTGCCGTCGTGATCGCCTCGAGCCGAGTCCGGCCCGAGAGAAAGGGCGCCGCGCTTTCGAGCACCGCTTCGGCAAAGCCGTACCAGCTCGTGGGCGGGGCGCCGGCAAAATGGAAGGTTCCCCACACCGCCCGCTTTTCGCGGATCATCGAGGCAATGGCGGCAACAGCAACGGCAATCTCTGAAGCGGGGGTCGGAGAGCCGATCTGGTCCTTGACGATGCGCAAAGGGGCGGCGCCCGCGGCAAGGCGCAACACGGTCTTGACGAAATTTCCGCCGAAGGCGCCGAAAACCCAGGCCGTCCGCAGGATGACGTGATCGGAAAGAAGGGCGCGCACCGCCCTTTCGCCCGCCTCTTTGCTGGCCCCATAGACGCCTTGAGGATGGACCGCATCATCTTCGCGGTAAGGGCCCTCTTTTTCCCCGTCGAAGATGTAATCGGTTGAAAGATGGATGAGCGGAATGCCGCCGCCGCGGCAAGCTTCGGCAATGTTTCGCGCGCCCTCGCAATTCACCTTCCATGCCCGCGGGGCTTCGCTTTCGGCGCGGTCGACGGCGGTATAGGCCGCGAGGTTGACGACGCAGTCGGGCTTTTCGGCAAAAAGAGCCGCGAACACGGCCCCTTTGTCGCCGATATCGACCTCTGTCCGAGCAAAAGGGAGAAGTTTGAAGGCAGGCGGCAAAGGGGCGCGGCCGAGTTCGCGTCCGACCTGTCCTCCAGCGCCGAAAACGACAAGCTTCACCGCGGTCTCTCTCTAGGGCTGCTCAGCTCTCGCCTCCTAGAGGAACGATTTTTACCCTCGCATGCGTTGCCTCGGGTGCGGCCACGGACCTATCTTCGACGGCCACGGACCAGGGCACTCTAAACGCGCCTTGGCGATGGGCCAGAAGGAGGAAGGCATGACCGTATTGAAAGCGAACGCCCGGGCGACGCGGCAGGGTGCGGCGGCCAATTTTACGGGCGTCGTCTGGCAGGACGAAGTGGTCGTCGGCAAGGCGCCGTCGCGTATGCGCGCCACCGTTGTTTCCTTTACGCCGGGGGCGCGCACGGCCTGGCACGCCCACCCCGTGGGGCAGGTTCTTTATTGCCTTTCCGGGGTCGGCCGCATCGCCATCGGCAAAGGGTCGCGCCCGCAAGCGATCCATCCGGGAGACACGGTTCTGATCCCGCCCGATACCGAGCACTGGCACGGCGCCGCGCCGGACCGCCTGTTCTCTCATCTCGCCTTGTCCGAGACGGGCGACGGAGGGAAGGGCACGCAATGGGGCGAACACGTCAGCGAAGAGGACTACCGGGCCGAGCTTTTGCCCTAAAAGGGCGGCTTTCAACGCCCGATAAAGCGCGGCGGGCGCTTTTCGACAAAGGCGGCCATCCCTTCCTTCTGGTCGGCGGTCGTAAAGCAGAGCCGCGCGCCTTGGCGTTCGGCTTCGAGCCCCTGCTCCAAAGAGGTCGAGAACGCCGCGAGAACCGCTTGCTTGGCGAGGCGCACCGCGACCGGAGGTTTCGCGGCGATCCTCTCGGCCAGTTCGAGCGCCCGTTCGAGCGTCTTTTCCGCCCCCACGACTTCGGCGACAAGACCCGCGGCAAGCGCGGTTTGCGCGTCGATCGTCTCTCCGGTCAGGATCATTTTCATGGCGAGAGACTTGCCCGCGACGCGGGTGATCCTTTGCGTGCCGCCGTCTCCGGGCAGCACGCCGATGTCGATTTCGGGCTGCCCGAAACGCGCTCCCTCTCCGGCGATGATGAGGTCTGCGGTAAGCGCGAGTTCGTGGCCGCCGCCGAGGCAATAACCGTTGACCGCGGCGATCAGCGGTTTGGGGAAACGCTCGATGCGCCGCCAAGCCTCCTGCCGCAAGGCGTCGTCGATCGCGGCAAAGCCTTCGGCCACCATCTCCTTGATGTCGGCGCCGGCGGAAAAGGCGCGTTCGCTGCCGGTGAGAACGACCGCGCGCACCGCCTCTTCGCCGGCGGCGGCGAAAAGCGCCTCTCCGACTTCGCGCAAAAGCCCGCCGGAAAGAGCGTTCAATTGCCGCGGGCGGTTGAGCGTCAAAAGACGCACGCCTGGCCGAACGTCTTCGGTGAGGATGAAGCGATACTCCGCCATTTGGGCCTCCTGCGGCTTTCCTGCGAACCCGGGCGCGGCGAGCCCGCGCTCTTCGAGGTTTTCTTTTCCGCCTCCCGCCAAAGCGACCCTAATATCCCGCCGCGACGGCGTTCTCAACGGCAAACCGGGCGGGCAGCGGAATGGATCTTCTCGAAGGCATTCGCATCGTCAGTTTCAACCATTTCTTTATGGGGCCGGCGGCCATCCAGCATCTCGCCGACATGGGCGCAGACGTCATCGCCGTCGAGCCTCTCGAAGGCGCCTTCCAGCGGCATTGGGGGGGCGACGGGAACAAAAGGGTCAACGGCTTTTCGATGCTGATGCTGGCGGCAAACCGCAATAAAAGAAGCCTTGCTCTCGATCTGAAAGAGCCTTCGGGACGGGAGATCGCCCGCCGCCTCATTGCGACGGCCGATGTCGTGGCCGAAAACTTCCGCCCCGGGGTGATGGACAAGCTTGGTCTGGGTTACGAGGCTTTGCGGGCGTTGAAACCCGGCATCATCTATGCCTCCGGCTCGGGCTTTGGCGCCGACGGCCCTTACGCCCAACGCCCGGGGCAGGACCTTCTCCTGCAGGCGATGTCGGGGCTCGCTGCGATTACCGGAAGCCGCGGGCAAGGGCCGCGCGCGGTCGGCGTTTCCGCCGTCGACCATCATGGCGCCGCGCTTTTCGCGATGGGAATCCTCGCGGCTTTGCTGCGGCGCCAGCGAAGCGGAAAAGGCGGAAGGGTCGATACGAGCCTTCTTTCGGCCGCTCTCGACCTTCAGCGCGAATCCTTCACCTGTTTTCTCAACGGCAGGCGCCCCGAAGAGGTGAGCGAGCCCGTGCCGATCGCCGGCTGGTATTTTTCTGCCCCTTACGGGATTTACGCGACGGCCGACGGCCATATCGCCCTTTCGCTTTCCTCACTCGACGCTGTTTACGAGGCCCTCGAAGTGCCGGAAGAGCGCCGCCTTCCCGAAAGCGCGGCCTTTGCCGAACGCGAACGGATCGCCGCGGTCCTGGCCGAAGCGCTCGCCCAAAAGCCCTCAACCTATTGGACGAAAGCGCTTGCCGAGCGCGACCTCTGGCACGCCCCGGTCAACGATTATCAGGCGGTGATCGAGGACGCTCAGGTGCGGCACAACGAGAGCTTTGTCTCTCATCCCTGCGAGGGCGGCGAGGCGGTCACCCTTCTTGCCCATCCGGTGCGTTATGACGGCGCCGCCCCAAAGTTGCGCCTTTTGCCGCAAAGGCTCGGCGCACATACGGCCGCGATCCTCGAAGAACTCGGTTACGGCGGAGAGGAGATCGAAAGACTGGCCGAGGAAGGGGTCGTCGGGCTCGACCGCACACCCGGGGCGCGGCATGGCGGGCAGGCGCGTTGACGGGCGAGGGCGGCGGGGATAGGTTTTGAAAGGGTTTTCGGGGGCAGAAAAGAAAATCGAGCTGCCGCAAAAGGTCTTGCGGCTCCGGCGGCAAAAGGAGAAGACGGCATGGACGTCTTTGAGGCTGAGTTGGGCGGCGAGGTCCGCTTTGCGAAGACGATCGGCGAGACCGACATCTATCTTTTCGCCGGCATCACGGGCGATTTTGCCAGCAATCACGTCAACGAAGAGGTGATGAAGCGTTCCTCTTACGGACGGCGCATCGCCCACGGCGTCCTTCTCGTCGGCTTCATGTCGACGGCCTCCTCGCTTTCGATCGAAAAGGGCCTGGCGAAGCTCGAAGATGCGACGCCCGTTTCGCTCGGTTACGATCGGGTGCGCTTTCTCGCTCCCGTCTTTATCGGCGACACCATCGAAGTTTCCTACCGCATCGCCGAAATCGATCGCGAAAGGGCGCGCACCCGGGCAAAGATCGAGGTCAAAAACCAGGATGGCGAACTCGTTGCGGTCGCCGAGCACATCATGAAATGGGTCAAAAACCCGAAAGAGGCGGGTCTCGCGGCCGAGTAGAGGCGAGGCGGCGATGACGGGTTTGAAGGGTGAGTGCGCGTTTCTCACGGGCGGGGCGCACGGCATCGGGCGCGCCATCGCGGCGCGCCTCGCGCGCGAAGGTGCCGCCATCGCCCTTTTCGATCGCGACGCAAAGGCGGGCGAAGAGGCCGCGGCCGAGCTTTCTTCTCGAGGCGGGCGCGCTCTTGCTTTTGCGGGCGACGTCGCCGAGGCGGATGCGCTCCGCCGCGCCGCAGCCGAGGCGGAAAAGCGTCTCGGGCCGATCTCGATCCTCGTCAACAATGCCGGGATCTGCCGCGTCGCGCCTTTTCTCGAAACGAGCCTCGGCGACTTCCGCGAGACCTTCCGCGTCAACGTCGAAGGGATGTTTCTCGCCTGCCGCGCCGTCGTGCCTCTTATGGTCGAAAGGCGCAAAGGCTCAGTCATCAACATGGCGTCCTGGAACGGAAAATCGGGGCGTCCTTTTTTCGCCGCCTACAGCGCGTCCAAATTTGCGGTGATCGGGTTGACGCAAGCGCTTGCCGCCGAGGTCGCGCCTTTCGGCGTGCGCGTCAACGCCATCTCTCCGGGGATCGTGGTCTCGACCGAGATGCGCCGCGAGATCGAGGAAGCGCATCGCCGGCTCGGTCTTCCCGCCACCGCGGAACGGCAAAAGGCGATCCCTTTGGGGCGTTGCGCCGAGCCCGAAGACATTGCCGGCGTCGCCCTCTTTCTCGCTTCTCCTGCGGCCGATTACATCACGGGCGAAGCGATCAGCGTCACCGGCGGGTTGTGGATGGATTGAGGCGTCCGGGCGGCTTTTGCCTCTCTCGCCAAAGGAGGAAGACATGGCTCGAAAGTTTCCCGACTGGGTTCCGGAAGGAGTGATCCCGGCGGTTCTCCTGCCTTTCCGCGACGATTTCTCGATCGACGAAGCGTCCTACAGAAAGCATCTCGCCGATATCGCCGGCGTCGGCGGCGTCGGCGCGGTGACGACCAACGCCCATTCGACCGAGGTCCACGCCTTGAGCGGGGACGAGCAGAGGCGCGTTCTCGACCTGACCCTCGAGGCGGTCGGCGACCGCCTTCCGGTCGTCAACGGCATCTATGCCGACGGCAGCCATCTGGCGGCAGAGCTTGCGCGAGCGGCGGACCAGGGCGGGGCTTCGGCCCTTCTCGTCTTTCCGCCGCAAAGCCTGAGCATGGGCGGCCAGTTGCGCCCGGAGATGGCGATCGCTCATTTCAAACGGGTGGCCGAGGCGAGCGACCTGCCGATCATCCTTTTCGAGTATCCGCTTTCGGGTCCCCTCGGCTACCCGTTCGAGACGCTTTTGCGGATCTTCGAAGAGGTGCCGCAGGTCAAGGCGATCAAGGATTGGTGCGGAGAGCCGATGGTGCATGAACGCCACATCCGCGCCTTCCAGGCTTTGCCGCGCCCGGTCAATGTTTTGACGACGCACTCGGCCTGGCTTTTGAGTTCTCTTGTTTTGGGTTGCGCCGGGCTTTTGTCGGGTGCGGGAAGCGTCATCGCCGATCTCCAGGTCGCGCTTTTCGAGGCCGTGAAAAGGGGCGACCTCGGCGCAGCCGAGGCGGCAAACGAGCGCATCTATCCGATGGTTCAGGCCTTTTACGCCCCGCCTTTCCTCGACATGCACAACCGCATGAAAGAGGCTCTGGTGCTTTTGGGACGCCTTCCACGCGCCGTCGTCAGGCCGCCTTTGATGAAGCTTTCCGAGGCCGAGATCGCGCGCTTGCGGCGGGCGATCGCCGCCGCGCGCCTCGAAGGCGGGGAAGCGTTACGGGTCGCCGCCGAATAAGGTCGCGACAGCGGGGGCCGTGGCCCTTCACCCGCTTTTTGCGCCCGCCCTCCTCGGCGGGCGCGTTTTGCGCAATCGCATCGTCATGCCGTCGATGACGACGCGCCTTGCCGACGAGGAAGGCTTTGTCACAAGAGAGACCCTCGCCTATTACCTGGCGC
>JAJYIC010000130.1 GCA_021790295.1 Pseudomonadota bacterium
CCGGGCTATCGTGAAGAAAAGGCGTCGCCACGATGTCTTTCTTTTTGCCGAGATGCTTTTCCGCAAGCGCCGAAAAGGCGGTAGCAATTCCGGCAAAGATCTGCCAGTCGCTGCGGCTTTCCCAAGCGGGATCGACGGCGCGGTTGAGAGGGTGGATAAAGGGATGCATGTCGGTGGTACTGAGATCGACCTTCTCGTACCAGGTCGCCGTCGGCAGAACGATGTCGGCATAAGCGCCGGTGCTGTTGAGGCGGAAGTTGATGTCGACGAGGAGGTCGAGCTTTCCCGTAGGGGCCTCGGCGCGCCACCTGATTTCCCGGCTCTTCTTTCCTTCCCCTCCTTCTGCGAGGACGGCGTTCTGGGCGCCGAGCAGATGCTTCAAGAAATATTCGTGGCCTTTGGCGCTGGTGCCGATCAGATTGGCGCGCCAGACGAAAAGATTGCGCGGCCAGTTTTCGGGAGCGTCGACGTCTTCGGCGGCAAGGCGGAGCGAGCCTTCTTTCAGCCTTTGCGCGAGGTAGGAGGCAACCGCCCCCTCATCCTCGCATCCCGCCGCCTTTGCCTCTTCGTAAAGGGCGAGAGGATTGCGGTCGAAATGCGGGGCCGAAGGCAGCCAGCCCATGCGTTCGGCGGCGACTTCGTAATCGGCAAGTGCGCCGCCGCGATAGCGGGCGCGCGCCGTCGGCGAAAGCAGAAGATCGGCGTCGAGCGTCTCGTAACGCCATTGATCGGTGTGCAGGTAAAAAAAGCTCGTTCCCGCCATCTGCCGCGGCGGGCGCACCCAATCGAGGGCGAAAGCCAAAGGTTGCCAGCCCGCTTGCGGGCGCAACTTTTCCTGGCCGACATAATGGGCCCAGCCGCCGCCCGACTGCCCGACGCAACCGCACAGATGCAAAAGATTGATGATCGCGCGGTAGTTCATATCGTTGTGGTACCAGTGATTGATCCCGGCGCCGACGATGACCATCGAACGGCCGCGGGTTTTGGCGGCGTTTTCCGCAAACTCGCGGGCGGTCTGGATGACATCGGCTCGGGCGAGCCCGGTGATGCTTTCCTGCCAGGCGGGCGTGTAAGGGCGCGCGGCGTCGTCATAAACGCTCTGGGCGTCCTCGCCCGCGTTCCTTTCGACCCCGTAATGAGCAAGAAGAAGATCGAATACGGTGGCGGCGAACGCTTCGCCGGAGCCGGCAAGACTAACGCGCCTCACCGGCAAAACGCGCGAGAGGCTTTGCGAGCCGCCTTCGCCAAAATAAGGGAAGGCGACTGGGACGCGCTCCTCCTCCGCGCCTTTAGAGGAAAGCGCCAGTCTCACCCCGCGCCCGGCAGAATCCTGCGGCTTCAGGTTCCACTGCCCCTCTTTCTCCTGCCAGCGATAGCCGATCGAACCCTGAGGCGCGACAAGGCCTTTTCGGTTCTCGTCCCAGGCGACCGTTTTCCATTCGGCTTTTTCGCTTTCGCCCAAGGCGCCCTCTAGGTCCGAGGCGCGCAAAAAGCGGTCGGCAGCGTACCCGCCTCCTTCCAGAGGGCGCAACAGCACGAGCATCGGAAGATCGGTAAAACGCCGCGCATAATCGGCGAAATAAGGCTCCTCCTTGTCGACGAAAAACTCTTTCAGGACGACATGCCCCATGGCGAGGAAAAGTGCGGCGTCGGTCCCTGCCCGCGCCGGCAGCCAGAGGTCGGCGAATTTGACGTATTCCGAATAATCGGGAGAGACCGCGACCACTTTGGTCCCGTTGTAACGGGCTTCCGAATAGAAATGAGCGTCGGGGGTGCGCGTCATCGGGATATTGGCGCCGGCGGCAATGATGTAACGCGCATTCCACCAGTCGGCCGCTTCCGGCACGTCCGTCTGTTCGCCCCAGATTTGCGGCGAAGCCGGAGGCAGGTCGCAATACCAGTCGTAAAAGCTGAGAGGGACCCCGCCGATCAGGGACAGATAGCGCGCGCCGGCGGCAAAGCTGATCATCGACATCGCGGGGATGGGGCTGAAGCCGATGACGCGGTCGGGGCCGTGAGTCTTTATGGTATGGATATTGGCGGCGGCGATGATTTCGGTGACTTCCTCCCAATCGGCGCGGACAAAGCCTCCGAGACCCCGCACCGCCGTATAACGGCGGCGTTTTTGCGGATCGGACTGGATTGCGGCCCAGGCTTCTACCGGGTCCTTTCCCGCGCTCCTTTCCGCCCGGTAAAGCTCGACGAGGCGGGCGCGCACGAGCGGATGCTTGATGCGGTGCGGGCTGTAAAGATACCAGGAATAGCTGGCGCCGCGCTGGCAACCCCGGGGCTCGTGGTTCGGCATCCCGGGGCGGGTTCGCGGGTAATCGGCGGCCTGCGTCTCGAAGGCGACGAGGCCCTCCTTGACGTGGACGTTCCAGCGGCAGCTTCCGGTGCAGTTGACGCCATGAGTGGAGCGCACGACGCGGTCATGGCGCCAGCGGTTGCGGTAGGCCTGTTCCCATTGCCGGTCTTCGCCGATCTTGGCGCCGTGACCCTCGGAAAAAGGCTCGGAAGTGCGGGCAAAAAAGCTGAGGCGGTCGAAAAGATAGCTCACCTAGCCCTCCACGACTTCGGGTTTGCGCCCCTTATTAAAGAGACCATCCCCTCGGCCTTTCCTGCCTTCGCCTCGGCCGGTTCGAGCCGAAGCTTCATAAAGAGACACCTGATTTATATTTTTTCTCCCGCCGGGACCATGCGACCCTTTGCCCCGCCGATCCTGCGGCCAGGGCGGCGCAGGAGCAACGGCAAAGGGCGTCCTTGCCTTTTCCGCTTTGTGGGTGGGTTTCTTGGCCGCCAGCGCGGCTTGCGGTTCTGTTGCTGCGACACCATGGCGCAGTGACGCAGGCCTCTCGTCGAGGCCGCGGCTGCCGCCGATGACGCGCCCCGGCCGCCGCCCGCGCGAGGGCGGCGGCGCAATCTTCCTTGCCCTGCGCGCTTATTTCGAAGGGGCAGGGCTCAAGGTTCGCACCCTCCTCTTTTCGGGCTAAGGGCGCCCCGGCGCGGTTGCGGCGCTATCGACGTCTTCGATCGAGACCCCGCGCGTCTCATGGACGAAGCGCAGCGTCGCAATGGCAAGAATGGCGGCGATGATCGTGGCGATGGCCAGTCCCGATCCGAACCGCAAACCGAAGCGGTGGATCCCCGAGAGGACGACAAACGGCGCCAAGCCGCCGCCGAAAGATCCGATATTGTAGAGGAATCCGACGCCGGAGGCGCGCACGTCCGTCGGCAGATTTTCGGAAAGGATCGAGCCCCAGATCCCGGCGGCGCCGATGAGGAACGCGCCGCTCAAAAAGGCCGCGATTTCCGCCAGAGCGAAGCTATGGATGACAAGAACGAGAAAGACGACGCACAGGGCCCCCAATGCCAACATGGCGGTGAGGCCGTTGCGGCGCCCGAAACGCTCGGCGATCACGCCCGAGGAGAGAAAGCCGACTACCTGCCCGATGGCGGTCGTCGCGGTCAACGCGGCGATCCTCGAAACGGGAAGGTGCAATGACTTCAGAAACGACGGGAACAGCCCCAGCATCGGCCAATTGCTGAAGAAGAGGAAAAGCATCAGAACCGACAAAAGGGCGACTCGGCCCGGATATTGTTGGAAAAGCCTGACGGCGGCGGCGCCTCGCCGCGTCTTCTTCTGCCGATCTTCGCGCCACACCCGCGATTCCGGCACGAAATAGGCGATAAAAAGACCGAGCAGGATCGCCGGCACGATGCCGACGAAAAAGATCCCGCGCCAGCCGGTATAAGGGTAGATGAAGCCGTAAACGGTGGCGGCGCCGAGCCCGCCGATGCCCCAGCCACTGTCGTGAATGCCGATGCCGATCGCCCGGTATTTCTCGGGCCAGGTCTCGGCAATGAGGGTCGCACCGAGCGAAAATCCGGGCGCCATCCCGAAACCGAGAAGAAGCCGGAACACGACGAGCGCGGCAAAGCTCCAGGCAAGGCCGGTCAGCGCTGCGGCGACCGTAAACCAGGCCAGGGCGATGAGGAGGGGGATCTTGCGGCCGATGCGGTCGCTGACGCTGCCGAACAGAAGCCCCCCCAGCCAGCGCACCCCGTAGGTCGCAAAAAGAAGGAGCGCGGTGACCCTCAGACTAACGTGAAAGGTCTTCGAGATATCGGCAAGGACAAAGGTGATCGACAGAAAGTCGACCGCATCGAGCGCCCACACGCCCCACCCGGCGATCAGAACGCGCCAGCACTCCCAGCCGATCGCACGGTACCAGGGAAGATCTTCACTGACAGGGAGCCGTCCTTTTTGTTCGTTTGCCATCGACGTTTCCTCTTCGTTCCGATCGTTGCGAAAGCCCTTTCTTTAGGGCGCCCTCCCTTCACTCAGCGCCAAAGTGGAGGGGCACGCCCTCTAGGGCGAGGCGCTCCTGAGCGGCGCCGACAGGCAGGTTCTGCCAATCGCCATTACCGCCGGCGAGGATCGCCGCAAGGGTGCCCGCCGCCTGGCCCATCAAGGCCGCCGGGCCCATATTGCGGGCAAACTTGTCGACCTCGTGGGTGACCGAAACCGCGCGCCCCGCGACGAGAAGGCCCGGCGTCTCTGCGACCATGCAGCCGGCCGGAAACTCGAATTGCATCAGCCCGAGCGTCATCCCTTGCACCCAGCGGTCGCCGGCCGCGCCTTCGCTGCCGGGGTCGGGGCCGTGGATTTCGGCGTTGGCGTAATCGAGCGAGGTGAGAAGGGAAAGCGAGTCGCCAAAGCTGCGCTTCTGTTCGAGATCCTCATAAGTGAGGAGCTGGCGCCCGCGGATCCTGCGCGTTTCGCGAACGCCGAGGGTGGAAGAGGTGGCGATCAGGTTCGAACGCTCGAACCCCGGCAGGAGGACGCGCAGCATTTCGAAAAGCGCCTGAAGCTGGCGCCGCCCTTCGATCTCGGCGCGGGTGATCGACTTTGCGTCGGTCCCATCGACCCCATAGACGCGCGTGCTGTTGCAGATGAGATCGCCGCATTCGGCCTGACCCTGCGCCACAAAGCCGCTGAAGCGCAGGTAGTTGACGGGCATGGTGGGGTCGATGAGGCGCTTTTTTTTCGCCTCCTCGACGATCGAAAAAAACCCGTCGAGGCGGACGATGCCGCTTTCCAGATCGAAGACGCTGCGCCCGGGGTCGGCGACGAGATCGCCGCGATGGCTTTCGACCCACGCCTTCAACCGCCGCAGATCGATGTTGCCGATCCGCCCCATGACCGTAGCCGGGCGCATGGCGGCATCGCTTTCGCGGCCGAGCACGAATGGCAGACCCGCGCGGGCGACGACGTCGCCGTCGCCCGTCGCGTCGATCGTAACCTTGGCGAGAACCGCCTGGCGCCCGGATTTGTTTTCGATGACGACACCGCAGACCCGGCCGTCGATGACGATCGCGTCGGAGATCCAGGTGTAAAGGAGGAGTTCGGCGCCGCTTTCACAGACCATTTCGAGAGCGGCGAGCTTGTAGGTTTCGGGGTCCCAAGGGACCACGCGGCCGCCCGAAAAGGCGCCGCGGCGGCTCGCGAGGCGGCCGAAAAATTCGCGCGGAAACCCGGCAAGGGCGTCGAACGGAATGACGATCAGCGCCATCATCGCGCCGGTTGCCGTGCCTCCGAGAAAGCCGGCCCTTTCAAGGAGAAGGGTGCGCTGACCGCCGCGCGCCGCCGCCACCGCGGCCGAGATCCCGGCGACGCCGCCGCCGCAGACGAGAACATCGACCTCTTCCGCGATCGGCAGGAGCGACGCCCCGACCTCGACAGTTTTCCCTTTCACCCGGTAGCCGGCCGTCGGCCTGAAGGAGAACGTCCTTTCCGCAGATGGTCGCTTAGAGGCCATGTTCGTCCCGCCCCCGTAAAAGCCCGGCTCCGAAGCCAGCCCCCCTTTGAAGGGCGCGCGCAGGTTCCGGGCAACCGGTCATCCCTGGTCCCCGGCGGCGCCGGCGAAGCGGCGCGCTTTGCAGAGCTTCAGCGCGAGGTCGATCGCATCGATGAGGCTGTCCTCTTTTGCCACCCCCTTGCCGGCAATGTCGAAAGCGGTCCCGTGATCGACCGAGGTGCGGATAAGGGGCAACCCCAAGGTGACGTTGACCCCCGAGAGGGTGCGCCAGACTTCCTTTCCCGGTTCGACCTCGAAACCCAAAAGCTTGACCGGGATATGCCCCTGGTCGTGGTACATCGCGAGGACGGCGTCGAACTCGCCCGCGCGCAGGCGCACAAAGACCGTATCCCCCGGGAGCGGGCCGACGACGGCAATCCCCTCGGCCGCGCATTCCCGCGTCGCGGGCGCAATGACGTCCCTCTCTTCGCGGCCGAACAAGCCGCCTTCGCCGGCGTGAGGGTTCAAGGCGGCGACCGCAATCCTCGGCCGGGCGACCCCGAGATCCTCGACGGCGCCATGCGTCAAGCGGATCACGCGGCGGATGCGTTCCGGCGTAACCCGCGCCGGCACATCCTTCAAGGCGACATGAGTCGTCACATGGCCGACGCGCATCGCGCCGTGGACGAGAAGCATGACGGTATCCCGCGCCCCGGTCAGAGCCGCCAGCATTTCGGTGTGGCCGGGGTAAGGGTAGCCGGCAAGATTGAGCGACTCTTTGTTGAGAGGAGCGGTGACGATTGCCTGGACGGTGCCGGCCTTCGCGGCGCGCACCGCCTCGGCAACCGCCTCATAGGCAAAGCGGCCGGCCGCGGCCGAGACCTCGCCAAAAGGGATCTCCGCGTCGGCAGGGCCTCTTTGCAAAAAGCCGAGAGGGGGAAGTTCGCCCGCGGCGTCGGCGAGCTCGACGAAGCTTTCTCCCCGAGAGATCCGCTGAGCGGCGAGAGAGGCCGCACGGCTGCCGATGACCAGAAGCCGCATTTCCCCGCTTTCCAGGCGAGGGCGCAGCCGGCGGCAGGCCTTCAGCACGATTTCGGGTCCGATGCCGGCCGGATCGCCCATGGTGAGCGCCAG